>CAJWIB010000001.1 GCA_913041095.1 uncultured Rhodospirillaceae bacterium
CTAGTACGAAGGCATTGCCCAGAGTTTATATTACAACTGGTCCGGAGGTGGGTAAGAAGCGGCTTTCCGGTGATATTGCTAAATCTGTTTCGACCAGTGAAGTGGAGGATTTTCGCCGCGAGGCGCAGTAACTCAAAGAATCCTTAGCCAAGCAGATGCTGGAGAATCGTTTCTCAAAAAAAGCATGATCGCGTTATATCTAGGGCTGGCGTGCTACGGCGAAGAATATTCCTTTCATCTATTTACGCCTTGCTTACCAGCCAGTTGACGGAGTCATCAATTAATGCAGATTCTTCCGGGCTGTTGATGATGAGCAAATTATTGGCTGTCGGAATATCGTTCTTTTTTAACCGCCAACTGAGGAACCTGACCTCGGGAAGAAATTCAGCGAAATCCGTATCATCGAAATAACCTTCGAGCAGGGCATCTGGATGCACCGCGTCTAGCCGGTCCTTTTCATATACCATAGTTCGATTAAAAAGTCGCCACACACCGTCCTCGCGCTTTTCAATAAGATCGAAAAACTGACCCCAAAACTCCCAATCGAATTCATGGCCGTTAACAATCACGTGGGAGATATGATTGAAGTGACATTGACTAAAGGCTCGATTGCCGTTGAGTTGAATGCGGCCCGGACTCATAACATGTTTGCTGTATTCACCTTGCTTAAATTCGGCTAGCCGCTCAGCGGAATTGTCAACGAACTCTGAGGCGGGACCCGATATCCAAGCAATATCTATGGTGCCGTCAGGTTGAAAACAGTTGCGCAAATTTTCCCATTCAGCACGGTCGCGGGCCTGCCCCCAGTACATCAGTAATTCATTAATTTCCTGGCGATCAGCTGCAGCATTTACGCGTGCTTCATCCATGATTGGAGTCCCCTAGTGTTAACTTAATCTTAGTATTAATGAGGCGGCATCACGAGACAATAGGGAATGGCTAAAATAGTTAGGAATGGAGAATATCCAGTTCGCCGAATGCCAGCACGATCGTTAGTGCGATTTTTCCGAGCGAACGCGTCAATCATTAATTTGTTATCAAACTTACAAATCAAGCTCACACCAGACCGGCGTGTGATCGGACGGCTTTTCCCAGCCGCGCGGCGTGCGATCAACGCCTGAGGCCGTCAATAAGTCAGTGGCTTGCGGTGACAGCAGGAGATGATCGATGCGGATGCCATTGTCTTTGTTCCAGGCGCCGGCCCGGTAATCCCAATAGGAATAGCGGCCGGCTTCCGGGTTAAAGACCCGGAACGCATCGGTGAGGCCAAGATATATAAGTTTCCGCCATGCCGCATGAGTCTCTGGCCGGAACAGCGCATCGCCGCGCCAGCTTTCCGGGTCATGGACGTCGGCATCTTCCGGAATGACATTGTAGTCGCCGCCCAATACAAACACGTCCTCGGTGGCGAGCAATTCTTTTGCGTGATCATGCAGGCGAGCCATGAAACCGAGCTTATAGGGATATTTTTCCGTATCCACGGGGTTGCCATTGGGTAGATAGATCGCCGCTACGCGAACGCCGCCCGTAAATCCTTCAATATAGCGGGCTTGCTCATCACTCGGATCGCCCGGTAGCTCCGTCAGCTCGATATCAATCGGTGTTTTGGAAAGAATGGCGACGCCGTTATAGGTTTTCTGGCCGGCGACAGCGATGTTGTAGCCTTTATCTTCAACTTCCAAATGCGGAAAAGCTTCGGCAACGCATTTAAGTTCCTGGAGTAAAACCACATCCGGCGAAAAGTCATCCAGCCATCTGAGCAGATGGGCTAGGCGGGCTTTAACCGAATTGACGTTCCATGTCGCTATTTTAACCATTCAAGCTTTATCCAAAAAAAGAAGACCCGATTAAGGGCCGTTCATAACACATTATTTATAACTGCCAAAGGATAGCTAAACCGCAAAGGAGACGCCACAGCCACAAGAAGATGTCGCACTAGGGATGTTGAGTCTAAACGCCGCGCCCATCAGATCATCGACAAAATCGACTTCTGAATTGCCGAGAATTTCGAGAGACATATCATCAATGATAATTTTGACACCATGATCTTCAAAAATTTGATCCTCAGCAGTTTTGTTTGCATCAAGATCGAAGCCATAAGAAAAACCTGAGCACCCTCCTGCCGATACAGTCACGCGCAGCATTAATTGATCGTTGCCATCTGAGGCTATGAGATCAGTGACGCGGTTGGCGGCACTTTCAGTAATGGATAAGGCATTCATAATTTATTCTCTTAACGGCGAAACATTTACGTAATGATAACAATTCGCAAGACTTTTTGTAATCCAAAATATTGGATTGTCAAATAATTCACCGAATTGATTAAACATCTACAGTGTCCGCTTTAGGTTAAAGAACGGACATTATTTTCCGGCTGCTTGATGTCCGCTATTAGCCAGAAGCAGTCATCTATTGATTTGTCGACGTTGTTCGCAAGGTAATTTGACGTCAGAATCATCCAAGTTTTTGCGCACTCAATCAAGCATTCTGGAGAATGAAGTCCACCGCCCGATCGGCGACCATCATGGTCGGTGCGTTGGTATTGCCCGAAACTAGCGTCGGCATGACTGAGCAATCGGCGCCGCGCAAATTTTCGATCCCCTAGAACCGCAAGTTTAGATCGAGCACCGCAACCGCATCAACGAGATCGAGAACTTCTGGAACCAAGCCAAACAGCATCTCTGCCGCTACAACGGCATTCCCAAGCACCACATCCATCTTTATCTCAAGGAATGTGGGTGGCACTTCAACTACCGGCCTACAGCCAATCTGTTGAAGGTTTTGATGCAATGGGCCAAAATGTGAATACTTTGAGTTTATCTATGTCAGCCCCTTGTGTTATTACTATTTATCCAAGACACGGACCACCTTCCCAACTGAAATCCTCATTAAATCTTTGCCGACCACCATCTTCCCAGAATACGTTTTGCGTGCTCGTTCGATAATCTTATCAGGCGAAACACCATATGTTACCAAATGGGTGAAGACCCCGAGTTTGGGTTTGACTGCGGCAAATACCTTACCAACTCTTTCAGGTGTGACGTGGTTATCTTCAAATGTAGCGAAGAAGGGGATCTGTTTCTTAAATTGTTCAGACACTGCCGCTACTTCGTGTATCACAAGGTCAGCACCTTTAGCTGCATCAATCACACATTGACAGTATTTAGTATCACCAGAAAGAACAACAGCACGGCCAGCGTAATCGATTCGAAACCCAAACGCATATTTAAAGGGTTGATGATCGACCATGAATGCCCGAATTGATACGCCATTTTTGTTATAAACCTCTCCCGGATATACATCGCGTGCAATGATCTTGTTGGCTTCTTTTTTTGCTTTATGACGAACGCGGATATCTTCGGCATAGGCAGCTTCCAAGTTAGTCATAAGGCTTTTTGTCCCCGGTGGGCCCCAAACTTGGAACGGTGTAAGTCGACCAAACATACGACCGGAAAGCCATAGATCTGGAATTCCTTCAACATGGTCGGAATGCAGGTGAGTTAGAAATAATTTGTCAGCTCTGGCAAAATAGGGGCGGGCTCGCAGAGGATGCTCGCCGCCAAGCTGGAAGATTCGGATTGTAGCACCTCGTCCGGCATCAAATACAAAGCCGCCTGCGTCAGTCTCAATTAGGGTAGATGGCCCGAAGCGCTTTACTCTCGGGGGTGGCGCTCCGGTGCCAAGTAATGTGACCCGGAACAGTGGTTCCTCAGTTGCCGATTTAGGACATCCGGCTCCAGTAAAGAAGCCGCTGATCTCGGCTCCATCCAGTCCTTTGTTCTTATCACAGTCCATGGCCTTAAAATTGGAAAACAGGATGGCTTTGGCTTCGTTCTTCTGAACCAGTCCATCCTTATTGGTATCCATGGCTTTCGCCCGGTCCGAAAGAGGAGGAAATTTTGATTTCTTTTTAGGTGCAGCAGCTTTTGGACACTCTGTTCCCGTAAAGAAGCCGCTTATTTCAGCGCCGTCCAATCCACCATTCTTGTCACAGTCCATATCTTTGAAATTGGATTTTAACATGCCCTGGGCTTCGCCCTCCTGAACTAACCCATCCTTATTGGTGTCCATGGCTTTTGCCCGATTTGAGAGTTCTTTCCCCTGGCTCATTGTAATTGACGAATGGGCCAAGGTGGTGGCCGCGATGAGTATGCTGATAAGTGCTGTGCGTTTCATGATTGATACCTCCCTGCTTTCGGCGTCGGTTTTCAACGCTTCTCAGATCTTTCCTTTAGTATGGTAGTATGGTCTTGGCGATTAGTTAGCATCACGCATAAGGTCACTGTCAAGGATTGCCTCTGACGGCGATACCTTGCCACGGGAAAATACCACGTTACCCGTATTATTGATCGTTTTGTAGAGCCCTAGTCTTACTGTGTCACAAATGGCCCGACCAGAGGTTAGCACAATTTGGCTATTGAAACATGCGCCCGGGCCCCTGGGCATTGCCGTTTGGAGGTGCTTCAGCAACGAGAGTGGCCACACTATGAGAGGCTAACAGTAAATCACCTTGATTTTAATCAAACGGTGAAGGGAGCTATTTACCGTTCTCAAAGGGTTTAATTACGGCATAGAGCGTTTCATTGACCGGTGTTGGGATATTTAATTTTCTACCCATCCTCACCACTGCGCCCGTTAACCAGGGAGTTTCGAGGCGGTAACCTTTCTCCAAATCCTTCAGCGTTGAAGCTGTCATATCCGGCGGCATCTTGTTGGTGGCAAAGTCCATCTGGCGCTCGACGATGTCGTCCGGCAAATTCGCACCAGTTGCACGCCCGACTGCTGCTATCTCTGTCATTGTCGCACGATATGTCTTCGCCATGTCTGGATTGGCGAGAATTTTTCCGATCGGGCTCCGGGACGCTGTCGTCATGCCGCTCAACGTGGCCAAGGTTACAAATTTTTCCCATACGGCTACCTGAATATCATCTGGGATCATCGCTTCAATGCCACTGTCTTGGCAGGCTTTTAAAAATGCCTTAGTCCGATCTGATATTTGGTTATTGCTCTCGCCAAAAATCAGTTTGGCAAAATTTCCAAAATGCTGAATGACACCGGGTTCGGCGATCACAGATGATACTTGCGCAGTTCCGGTAAGCGCATGTTTAGCGCCAATTTTCTCAGCTATCACCATGCTGCTTTCGACTCCATTTTGTAGTGATATAACAGTGGTGTTGTTCGCCAGCATCTGCTTGCAGGCTCTAGCCGAAGCCGCGGTATCCCAAAGTTTAACAGCAAAGAGGATGACATCGACCGGCCCGACACTGGCGGTATCATCCGTCGCGTTTGCGTTGGGTATATGAACGTCGCCTAGCTCGCTTCGTACTTTTAAACCCTGGCAGCGAATGGCTTCCAGATGTTTTCCACGGGCGATAAAGACGACATCATGACCGGCTTCGGCCAATCGCACGCCAAAGTATCCACCAACTGCACCCGCTGCCATAACCGCAATTTTCATTCTAAATCTCCGTCCGCTCACAAATCTCGAACAGGAGGTCTGTATCATTGTCGCGTCTAAAAAATGCAACTTGGCCGTGAGAACCTTCGCGGGGGAAGCCGTCCATTATTTTAAATTTAGCCTCGGTAAATTCGTTGATGGCTTTATTAAGATCATTTACACCTATAGAAATATGATTGAGGCCGATTTCGTTGCCCATGACCTCTTTGGCGAAATTTGATTCTGGTCCCACATATTCGATCAGCTCCAAAGAAATATTTTCAGCCTCAAAAGTGGCAATGCGCAATCCAACGTCAGGCATGTCTTTGGTGTAGGCGGGTTTGCCGCCGATCAGGAAGCGAAATCTCTCAATCGCTTTGTCGAGGTCGGCGACAATTATGCCAAGATGATCAATTCTAAGCCTGCTCATGGGCGGTTACTCCGTACAGTTTTGTTGGCCGTATCATCCAATTCTAAACTCTCCGGATTAATAACAACACCATAATCCACCTTAGCCCGCTTGACCGATACCCGCCCGTTTTTAACTTCATTGAGAACAACCTCAATCGGACGCTTGAACGGGTCGCCATAGCCGCCACCACCACCGCCGGCGATTTGGCTGAGGACGGTATGATTAGTAATGTTTTTAGCAATTTCTTTTGAATTATGGAGACTAGGATTATCTTTCTATAAATGATATTTTGTTAATAATGATTGAATGTCATTTTTGATAATTTCTCAATATGTTATTTTACCGTTATATACTAATAGGTTAACCTCATATTCTGTCTCATTCATAACTCCTATCTCATTACGATGAGCCAGAAATTCACTCTTATCAAATACTACAAGCTAGTGCCATAAGCGCTGACGAGGGACAGATGCTTGTAGTGGGAACACAACACTGGACGCGGGCACCTTTCTAATTTTTCTTCGTGCTCTTTGTGCCCTTTGTGGTAACTAAACGTCGTCAACATTTTTGTGAGGGGCACCTTAAACGACTATTGTGCAGGTCGATAGGATGTGCCAAGAAGATGTCCTTATGTTATTTTAATGAGTACGAAAATTTGCCCCAAGAAAAACGCCGTGGCCGCCCAATTTATCTTGATAATCACGCGACCACAGCAGTGGATGAGCGGGTGGTGGAAGCCATGCTGCCTTATTTCTCCAAGCAATTCGGCAATCCGCATTCAGGCAACCATTTTTATGGGTGGGAGGCAGCCGAAGCGGTCGAGCTGGCGCGTGCGCAAGTCGCTGATGCCATAAATGCTGCGCCCGATGAAATTTACTTCACTTCCGGCGCCACCGAGGCCAACAATTTGGCGATCAAAGGCGTTGCCCGGTTTTACCGCGATAAAAAGAACCATATCATCACCTGCGTTTCCGAACATATGTGCGTGCTTGATACCTGTTTCCAATTGGAGAACGAAGGCAACCGGGTTACCTATCTGCAAGTCGATAGCGACGGTATGATAGATCTGGACGCGCTTAAAGACGCGATCTCAGAGGACACCGTGCTGATCTCGATTATGACTGTGCAGAACGAAATCGGTGTTATTCAGCCAATGGCCGAAATTGGCGCTATTGCTCATGAAAATAAAGTGCTGCTGCACAGTGATGCGGCACAGGCGCTGGGTAAAATCTTGCTCGACGTTAAAGCAATGAACATCAATCTGATGAGCATCACGGGTCATAAAGTTTATGGACCGATGGGGTTGGGCGCGCTCTATGTTAGTAATAAACCCCGGGTTCGCCTGAAACCGATTTTCAGTGGTGGTGGTCAGGAGAGAAATCTGCGTTCCGGTACTTTGCCGGCGCCGCTCTGTGTCGGCTTTGGTAAAACCTGTGAGCTCGCCGTGGCAGAGATGCCGGCAGAAGCTGAACGCCTTCAGAAAATGCGGGATGGGGTGATCGAGAAACTGACGAGTGAGTTGGATGGTATCCTGATCAATGGCGGGATGGAACACCGTGTGTCCGGAAATTTAAACATCAGCATTGAAGGCGCGGATGCCGAAAGCCTGATGGCGGCATTGCCTGATCTGGCGATGTCATCGGGTTCGGCCTGTTCGTCGGCGTCTGAAGAATCTTCCTATGTGCTGCAGACCATTGGCCTCAGTGACAAAATGGCAGAAACCAGCCTGCGCATTGGGCTTGGCCGCTTTAATACCGAAAATGAAGTTGAGTACGCGGCTGAACGCCTGATCGAAGAAATCACCAATGTGCGTGAAGGCCGGAAAAAGATTTCAGCCGCGGAGTAGCCTAAGATGGCCTAAGGAGGATTGCCGGTTTTTTTGTAATATTCAGCGAGCGCGTCATCGAAGGCTTTTATTTCCTCTTCCGGCACCGGCAGGCCACATTCATAACATTCGTTGTTCATGCGGTCGAACCAGCGGCAGCCACATTCGTTACAGCCAAGTTCCGGCGCGCCGGCGGGATTGGTGAATAACATTCGTTCCGCTCCTTAACGGCAGGGGCCCAAAAACGACAGCCCAACAACTTCAAGGAAATCATAATAGCCGTAATCTTCGAGATCGTCCCGGCCAATCATAAAGAATAATATGATCTGGCCGTGATTGGCGCGCTTGACTAATTCCTCGACCAGCACTTCTTCGGTGGCGCCCTGCATCATCGCCAAGGTGTCATCATCAACAACGAACAGCAGATCGACATTGGCACGGTGAAAATGCTGGCGTTTAAAACGTTCGTATTCGACGCTAACGCCATCCGTCTCGATATTCCAGACCAGCATAGTGCCATCGAGCTGGGCAATCGATGTAGAAAAATCACCGTTACAGAATATGCCTATGCGGCCTCCCGGATCGATCGTCGAAAACGCCTCGGGGCAGGCATCGAGCATTCGCTGCCAGCCTTCGACATCGGCAAGAATTCGATCTGTATCGATGACTTGTGCGTCCATTAAATTAAATCCTGCATCCCAACCGGAAGCCATTATGGATCGCTAGAGTGAGATCACCCGGCACCATGGCGTCACCGGTTCCGTGCAATTCATCGACCATCCATTGGAAATCCTGGAATAAAGCTTGATTGGGACGAATGGGCGAGGCAGCGATAATGACATCAGCGGCGATAACGCGTTCTTCTTCGCCGGTCATGACCTTGACGCCTTCAGTAGAGATGCCCAGCACCTTGGCGTCGGTTACGGTTTCGATGCCAAGCTCCTTAATCCAAGACGTGTGCCGCCATTTCCACGTCGGTGCTACATCATGGCCGAGACGCCGGTTTTTATCGATAATGACGACCTCATAGCCCTGGTCTTTGAGCGATTCTGCAAGCGTCAAGCCAATCTTGCCACCGCCGATGACGGCGATGCTCTGACCTTTCTCTATCTCGACTTTACCTTTGGCGACATCGAAAGCATCGACCACAGGTGCACCTTCGGAAATCGGCAGGGTGTCCATATCGACTATGGCGCCGGTTGCCAGAATAACTGCATCATACTCGTGCAACATCCCACGCATCATTTTAGGCGTTGGTTCAATACCAAATTTGACTTCGATACCATGCTTTTCGGCCATTACCTCGTAGTAAAATACCATCCGCTTCAAATCTTCCGGATGCGCCAAATCGTTGGCAGCATAACCGCGCAGGGCGCCGCCGATGACATCGGATTTTTCGAAGACAGTTACTTTATGACCGCGCTGAGCAGCCGTGATGGCGGCCTCCATACCGGAGGGGCCGGCACCGACAACCATTACCCGTTTGATCGTCACCGCCGGTGAAATGTTGTATTCAGGCTCGTATTCGTGACCCAAAGCTGGGTTGATCGTGCAGGTATAAGGCAGATCGCGGAACAGCCGCGACAGGCAATTGAGCGAGCCGACGCAGACCTTGGCTTCGTGCAAGCGGTGCTCTTTGGCTTTGTGAATTAGTTGCGGATCGGCCAGTAGTGGCCGGCAAACCTCCCAATAATCAAAAATACCATCATTGAGGCATTCTTCCGCCATTACCGGATCGGGCAGACGGCCACCGTAAGCCAGCGGTAAATCCGGCAATTCTTTTTTGGCGCGCGC
Organism: uncultured Rhodospirillaceae bacterium; assembly: GCA_913041095.1. Taxonomy (GTDB): domain Bacteria; phylum Pseudomonadota; class Alphaproteobacteria; order Rhodospirillales; family UBA2165; genus TMED23. Next base: position 9,469 of record CAJWIB010000001.1, read on the forward strand.
GGCTAGATAATTCCAATGGCCCGGCGGGACATCGCGGCCAATCGAAGATTCTGGTGCTTCCTGCCAGCCAATAGTCAAGCTCAGCATATCCATGCCAGCGTCGGCAGCGATGTGCATGATCTCGAAACATTCATCGACCGTGTTGCCACCCCATTGATCCATCAACTCGGCGCCGTTAAGGCGGACAATCAAAGGATAATCATCACCGATTCTTTGCTTGATGGCGTCGATCAGCTCGACTAGGAAACGTGCCCGGTTCTCGACCGACCCGCCATATTCGTCGGTCCGCTGGTTAGTGAAGTTGGAGAGAAAATTAGCCAGCAAATAACCCATAAAGCTGGTGATCTCGACGCCATCAAATCCGGCACGGATCGATAGCTCAGAGGCAAAGGCGTGCTGCTCGATGCACTCCTTAATTTGTTCCTTGGTCATTTCCCGGGGCGGGCGGAAATGAGGTAAAGTTTGGGGTACGACCGAAGGCTGAACACAATAGCCGAGATCAATGCCGCCATACCGGCCGGCGTGCAAAATCTGTTGGATCGCCATGGCATTATTGTCGTGGATATATTCGGCAATGGTCTCAAACTGGGGCAGGAATTTTTCATCGTAAAGCGCGATTTGGGTGTAATAAGCTTTGCCCTCGCCCAGCGGATCGGCATAGGCACCCTGGTTGGTGATCATGCCGCAGCCGGATTCAGCAATGACCTTCATACGCGCCAATTCTCGCGGCGTGATCGAGCCATCGGTATTGTTGAAATTGGAGACACAACAGGCGCCGTATTTCACCCGATTAGTTAATTCGTATTTGCCGAATTTTACCGGCTCGAAAAGCTTGGTGAGTTCAGGCGATTGAGTTTTTTCCGGTTGGGCGTCCATGGTGTTTTCCTAGGCTGCGATATTGATAACAGATACTAAATATTGTTTTGGTTGCGAACAATGTATGAAACAAATCTAGCCTTCTTATAGTTGTTGATCAAGCTTAGTAGGTAGTGGTTTTTGTGGTCGGATTTAAGTAAGCTATTCCAATAATTTCCGGGGAGAATTAGTTCATGCGATCTCGATTTCTAGTTATTGGCCTTGCAATTCCAACAGTAGCACTGATTATTTTTTATATTCTGTTTTTCTTGTACCCGCAGTGGTTCCCTAGATAGAACAAGACGGCAATTAATTTCAAAGGATGGGGAAATGAAAATGGCGGATGTTAATCCAGAAACCAGAGCCAAATGGAATAAGCTGCTCAATAAGTAATATTATGGCATTACATCCAATCTGACAATGGTTCTGAGTTTATTGCCCGTGATCTACAAGCTTGGTTCAAGAAGGTCGGCATCAAACTAATCCAAATCTATCCCAGTAGTCTTTGGGAGAATGGATACAACGAACGCTTCAATGGCTCCTTCAGAAGAGCAGTTTTAAACGCCGAATGGTTCTCGACTATTAAACAGGCTCAGATCGTCATTAATACCTGGTTAAAATAGTATAATCATATCCGACCCCATCAGTCATTAAACATGAGGCCGCCAGTGCCTAAAACTCTACTACAAAGTGGTACTGAAAATTGGGGCTGGACAAGAAAGATGGAGTTTATTGGTCAGTGATAATCTAACGTTTGAGCCAGTCGCGTGGATTTTTACCGATTACGCCAAGCTCAAGGGGTTGCGCCCGAGACCAAAACGATTGACGGCAATGAAAGCGTCTTTTGAGACCATGGAGGTTAACCCCTATTATTGTTGACCGGTTATCCCTTTTCAAGTTGTCCAAAATCAATTGAAACGTCCCGGTTTTATACTATCACTAACGCGAATTTCAGAGAATTCAGCCGCCTATAAGAGAAATTGTTTTTCAATAGTGCTTCCAAATGGCAAAATATTCTCACCAATGTTGCGGCAGGCAACTCAAAAAAATTAAAACTTAAGACCGATTAGAGGCTAACAAAATGATAGATAGAACTCAAAAGGGTGGCCTTCAGGTCGCCAGTGTCCTGATTGACCTAGTGGCGGATAAAATCGCCCCCGGTACCGGTGTCAAACCCGATGCTTTTTGGCAGGCTTTTGAAGATGTGCTCAACGATCTGGCACCGAAAAACAAAGCGCTGTTGCAAAAGCGTGATGATCTGCAGACCAAGATCGATGCCTGGCATGTCGAGCACAAAGGTCAGGATCATGATGCGGCGGCTTATAAGCAGTTCTTGCTCGATATCGGTTATCTCGTGCCGGAAGGCGACGATTTTGAAATTTCTACCAGCAATGTTGATCCTGAGATCGCGACGATTGCCGGGGCACAGTTGGTGGTGCCGACTTCGAATGCCCGCTTTGCCTTAAACGCTGCTAATGCGCGTTGGGGCAGCCTCTATGATGCACTTTACGGCACTGATGTTATTGATGAAACAGACGGTAAAGAACGCAGTGGCGACTATAACGAGATTCGTGGGGTGGCGGTTATTGATTATGCTGCCAGCGTACTGGATCAAGCTAATCCGCTTGCATCGGGCAGTCAAAAAGATGCGACCGGCTATGCCATTAAAGACGGCGCGCTTGCGGTGGCGCTTGGTGAAGATAGTACAGGTTTGGCTGATCCAACTCAGTTTGCCGGTTATCAGGGCTCGGCAGATGCACCTTCATTGATATTGTTGGTCCACAACGGACTTCACATCGAGATTCAAATCGACCGCGACCACGCCATCGGTAAAGACAGTGCGGCTGGCGTCAAAGACGTTGTTTTGGAAGCAGCGATCACGACCATTCAGGATTTTGAAGATTCCGTAGCGGCTGTCGATGCTGAAGACAAGGCGCTTATTTATGAAAACTTCCTTGGTCTAATTAAGGGCGATCTTGAAGATACCTTTGATAAAAGTGGCTCTAGCATGACCCGGCGGATGAACCCGGACCGGGACTACACGACACCCGATGGTGGGACGTTGACGCTATCTGGGCGTTCACTTCTGCTAGTGCGGAATGTCGGGCATTTGATGACCAATCCGGCCATTCTCGATAAAGACGGTAATGAAGTGCCGGAAGGTATTATGGATACGATGTTTACCGGGCTCATTGGTATTCATGATCTCAAAGGAACCGGTGCACTCAAAAACAGCCGTGAAGGCTCAATCTATGTGGTGAAACCCAAAATGCACGGACCGGAAGAAACCGCCTTTACCTGTGAGCTTTTCAGCCGCGTTGAAGATGCACTCGGTATTCCGGCAAAAACAATGAAGGTTGGCATCATGGACGAAGAACGCCGCACCACCGTTAACCTTAAGGAATGTGTGCGGGCTGCAGTTGATCGTGTGGTGTTTATTAATACCGGCTTCCTTGATCGCACCGGCGATGAAATGCACACCAGCATGGAAGCGGGACCGTTCTTGCCCAAAGCCGACATTAAGACCGAGCCTTGGATCAACGCTTATGAAGACTGGAATGTTGATATTGGACTCGAAACCGGCTTTAGGGGCAAGGCGCAAATCGGTAAAGGTATGTGGGCGATGCCGGACGAAATGGCTGCGATGATGGACGCCAAGATAGGTCATCCGCAAGCTGGCGCTAATACCGCCTGGGTGCCATCGCCAACGGGCGCGACCTTACACGCCATTCACTATCATCAATGCAGCGTTACCAACCGTCAGGAAGAACTAGCCAGCCGTGGCCGCGCCAGCCTCGACGATATCCTGACCATTCCATTGCTGGGTGGGCGCAATCTGTCAGCCGACGAAGTTCAAAACGAGCTCGATAACAATGCGCAAGGCATCTTGGGCTATGTCGTCCGTTGGGTCGAACAGGGGGTTGGTTGCTCCAAAGTGCCAGATATCAATAACATTGCATTGATGGAAGACCGGGCGACGCTCAGGATTTCGAGTCAGCACATAGCCAACTGGCTGCATCACGGTGTCTGCGCCGAAGATCAAGTGATGGAGACGATGAAGCGAATGGCGGCGGTGGTTGACAGCCAGAACGCGGGAGACAGTGCTTATCACAATATGGCGCCGGACTTCGATAACAGCATAGCCTTTGGTGCGGCGTGTGATCTCGTGTTTAAGGGCCTCGAACAACCCGCCGGCTACACCGAACCGATACTTCACGCCAAACGCCAAGAGGCCAAGGCGAAGCTCGGGCAGTAAGCCAGCCGAAACTTATTGGGAGCAATCATGCAGGATCGTCGCCAGCAAATACCTGAACCGCGTCCTGGCATTGATAGCCAGTCCACCTATGATGTTCTAATCATTGGTTCTGGGGCGGCAGGGTTGACCCTCGCCCTGCAATTGTCCGCGGATGTGCGGGCCGCCGTGCTCAGCAAAGGGGCGTTGACCGAAGGCAGTTCTTATTATGCCCAAGGTGGTATTGCGGCTGTTCTGGAAGAAGGTGATACCTTCGCCTCCCACATCGAAGATACATTGAACGCCGGTGGAGGGCTCTGTGATCCGGAAGCTGTAAAATTTACGGTGGAAAATGGGCCAGCCGCCATTGGCCAGCTGATTGATCATGGTGTAGCATTTACCTCAAACGATGAAACCGGTGACAAATATCCCTATCACCTGACCCGCGAAGGCGGGCACTCTCAGCGCCGTGTGATCCATGTCGCTGATGCGACGGGTAAATCAGTTGAAAATACGCTAATCGTTCGGGCCAAAGAGCGGCAGAACATTTCAATGTTCGAGAATATTCTCGCTGTTGATTTGGTGCGGGAAAAACTCGCGGGCGGCTACCTTGGACGCTGTGTTGGGGCCTATGCACTCGACACGCAAGACGGTCGCGTCAAACTGATTAAGGCCCGGGCTGTGGTGCTGGCAACCGGTGGCGCCAGTAAAGTTTATCTTTACACTTCCAATCCCGATGGCTCGACTGGTGATGGTATCGCCATGGCGTGGCGGGCAGGGTGCCGGGTTGGCAATATGGAGTTTTCCCAGTTTCACCCGACCTGCCTGTATCATTCTGAGGCTAAGTCGTTTCTGATTACTGAAGCCGTCCGGGGTGAAGGTGGTATTTTGACAACACCTGACGGCAATCGTTTTATGGCGCGTTACGATGAGCGTTTGGAATTAGCACCCCGCGATATTGTTGCCCGAGCTGTCGATCATGAAATGAAACGCCTCGGTGTCGAGCACGTTTATCTCGACATCAGTCACCAGCCAACATCGTTTATTGAGGAGCATTTTCCTACTGTCTATGAGCGCTGTCTAGAGTATGGTTGTGACATGACAAAAGAGCCGCTGCCCGTTGTCCCGGCTGCTCACTACACCTGTGGCGGTGTGGTGAGCGACCAGCGCGGCCGGACTGATGTCGAAGGCCTGTGGGCCGTTGGCGAGGTCGCTTTCACCGGCTTGCATGGCGCCAATCGCATGGCCAGTAACTCTTTACTTGAGGGGTTGGTTTTTGCTGGTGCGGCGGCGCGGGATATCGATGTGACATTGGATGAGCGGGCCGCACCTCCGGAATTGCCAGCCTGGGATGAAACCTTTGTTACCGATTCCGATGAGGAGGTGGTGGTGGCACATAACTGGGACGAATTGCGGCGGTTCATGTGGGACTACGTTGGTATTGTCCGGACCTCCAAGCGATTGGAGCGGGCACGGCACCGGGTAGAGCTGCTGCTCCACGAAATCGCTGAGTACTATTGGAATTTTCGCGTCACCAGCGATCTTTTAGAACTGCGCAATCTTTCGCAAGTTGCTATTCTGATTATCCGGTCTGCGGCGCGGCGGAAGGAAAGCCGGGGTCTGCATTACACGCTGGATTATCCAGAACCGGATACCAGCGGACCGCCACAAAATACCATCTTAATCCCCGAATAAGAAACAGCACATCCAGGGCGTGTTGTTTCCAAATAGTTTGGTCACTTCCAGTGGCTGCGGGAATTGGCTAAGGTTGAATTAAATCCAAAACGTAAAATAGGATCAGAAAAAGTGCTCACTTTCCAGGGATATACTTAAGGGCAATCACCCAACCCTTTTAGTTGTCACAGTTAGCCTGCGTTATTCCCTTAGTGCCATAGACGCTGACGGGGTACAGGTGCCTCAATTCACCGATCAGGGCAAGTGCACCTATATTGATAAAATTTATGAATACCAAATTTGACAATAGTTTCATATGAAACTATTATGCCTACTAACTGTTTAAAAAGTTTGAGAGGCTTCAGATGGTGCGGAATGGGTTGTTGATTGATTATAATTACTGCACCGGTTGCCGATCCTGCGAGATTGCCTGTCAGCAGGAACATAATTATCCCGCTGGCCAGTTCGGCATTACGGTCACCGAGCATATTCTTGAGAAGAAAAACGGCCTTTCGATTTACTATCTTCCGTTTCCAACTGATCTTTGTAATCTCTGCGCCCACCGGACCCAAGACGGTGCTCAACCTTCTTGCGTTAAACACTGCCAGGCCCGCTGCATGAGCTTTGGGCCGCTCACAGAAATGGTCGCTCAAATGAATGAGCAGCCGAAGACCGTACTCTACGCGCCGAAGTAAGGGGGATATATTAAATGAATAAGGTGGATGATGTGAAAATTGTTAAAACCGGCGCGTGGTCGGGTGGACCAGGGTGCCATGGCGGTTGCGGTGTTGATTTGCATATCAAAGACGGCAAGCTGGTCAAAGTTGAAGGCGACGAGGATCACCCGTTTCATCAGGGCCGGCTTTGTCCCCGGGCTTTGGCGCTAACCCAATACGCTTATCATGAAGACCGGCTGCAAACGCCGCTGAAGCGAGTTGGTGAGAGGGGTTCCGGCGAATGGGCGAAAATTTCGTGGGATGAAGCGCTCGACGAGTGTGAATATGAATTGCGCAAAATCCGCGACGAGTACGGTGCTGAATCGATGGTGTTTGGTCAAGGCACCGGGCGCGATGCCGGTGGACCGCTAATCTTTATGGCTTATGCCTATGGCAGTCCTAATTGGACTTTATTTGGTCTGTCCGGCATTTCATGTTTTACACCGCGATTGGCCGGGATGCACACTGTTGCCGGTGATATTACATTTCCTGATGCCGCGCAGTTTTCACCCGAGCGTTACGATGATCCAGAATACACACCGCCCGAGGTGATGCTGCACTGGGCCCGGGGTATTCGCGGCTCTCAATGCACCGATCACTATTTCTCCGGCCACTATGTCGTCGACATGATGAAGCTCGGCACTAAGCTGATCGTTATCGATCCGCGCTTCTCTTGGGCAGCGTCCCGGGCTGAGTTGTGGTTGCAAATCCGTCCTGGCACCGATGGTGCGCTGGCGCTCGGTATGCTCAATGTTATTATTAACGAGAACCTCTACGATAAGGAATTCGTTGAAAAATGGACCCACGGTTTTGAGGAACTTAAACAACGGGTGCAGGACTATCCACTGGCCAAGGTTTCTGAGATTACCTGGATTCCGACGGAAGATATTGTCAAGGCTGCCCGCATGTATGCCAAGGCCAATCCAGGCGCCATCCGGTTTGGCCAGCCATTGGATTCCAACGCTCAAGCCACTGCTACCATGCATGCGCTCAACTGTCTGTGGGCGATTACCGGCAATACGGATATTCCCGGTGGTAACATTATCTGCCGCCCGCCTTATGGCGTGTCGCTTTATCCGTATTCGACCGAGGAAGTGATCCAGCTTTATGGTGAGGAGTTAGTCAATAACCTCAATAAAAAACGTATCGGCGCTGACAAGTTCCCACTGGTGAAGAATTTCCGCGCCTGGGCGCTGGCCGATACAGTGCTTGAGCAGATGGAGTCCGGTGACCCTTATCCGATCAAGGGACTCTGGCTCTACACCAACAATTTCATGGCCGGCACGGCACAGGACCCGAGGCGGCATTATGAAGCGGTTAAGAAGCTCAATTTCAATGTCGTTGTCGATAACTTCATGACACCGACTGCCTCGGCCATTGCCGATATCGTATTACCCGGCCAGACCATGGCGGAAAAAGATTCCGTTTTTACCACCGGTGTTATTCTTAACGCCATGCATGGGCCGCTTAAAATCGGCGATACCAAGTCTGGCTGGGATGTTGCCTTTGAAATGGGCAAACGGCTCAATCCGCAGGCGGTACCGTGGGATACGCTACAGGATCTGTTTACCGAACGCTTGCGCCCGGCGGGGGTTACCTTCAATGAATTGGTTGAAAATAATGGTATGCTGACGCCAAAGGATCACATTTCCGGTGGCAGACCTTACCGCCGTCATGAAAAAGGTCAGCTGCGGCCGGATGGTGAACCCGGTTTCCGTACACCGACCGGTAAGATCGAACTTTATTCGACCAAGTTCGAGGAATATGGCCTCGACCCGCTGCCTTTCCACGAAGAACCCGTTGAAAGCCCGATTAGCACACCGGAGATATTCAAAGAGTATCCGCTGATCATGATAACCGGGCGACGCAATCCGACTTATTACCATAGTGAGCACCGGCAAATCCCCTGGCTGCGGCAGTTTGACGGGGAGCCCTATGTCGAGTTGCATCAGGAAACTGCTGCCGAACTTGGCGTTGAGGATGGAGAATGGGTCTGGATCGAAGGCGTACGCGGCAAGGTCAAACGCAAGCTCAGAACTACGCCGGTGGTGCACCGGCAAATGGCGATGGCGCCGCATGGTTGGTGGTATCCGGAAAAGGAAAACAAAGCGCCGATTCTCAATGGCATTTGGGATATCAACCTCAACCAATTGATCCCAATGGGTCATCAAGGTAAATCCGGCTTTGGCGGCGCGCCACTCAAGACCATGCTGTGCAAAATTTATCCGATGGAGAAAGTCTCTTAGAGTGCTTAGCAATAAAATTGAGTCGACTTTATCGATTGTCGACGGGGTAGATTAACGCCGTACTTCGCCAAGCAGATTTTCAGGCGGTATTACCTGGCTATGGTAAGCTTCAAGCTCAGCCCTTAGGTGATCCGAGAACGGAGTTGGGCGTCCGGTTTCCATGCTGATCAGAACTTGAACTGAATGGGCACGCAGGCGGACTTCTCTTTCAACGGTACCGAGAAACCTAAGCTCAAAAGAAGAGGTGCCGAATTTTTCCAGAACGATTGCCATTTCTATCGATTCCCCCAAACGGCAGGGTTTCACAAATTGGCAGTCAAGTTGCGCAGTGGGTTGGCCAATTCCTTGGACCAGGATCATGTCAGCAAAATTTGTGTCGAGCCGTTTGGTGAACCAATCTTCGACAACGGCTTGAAACATTTCAAAATAACGCGGGAAAAAAACATATCCGGCCGGGTCCGTATGGGTGAACCTGATGGGTCTCTTGATTGAAAATGGTTTGGTTGGGTCGATATCATTCATTCTTTAATCCTACACTAGTGCCGCGAATTGATTTTATGTTCTCAAGTATTGCGACTTTTTTGCATGTCCCTAGGTTATTGACCTATTCGGAAACACCGTGCTGGTCAATAAAATTGGTTATCGCCTTGATCGTTGCAGCTGGTTGATCCAAATGCGCTGAGTGTTTGGCACCTTCGATTATAACTGTTTCGGTTAGGCAATTTAAGCCGGCTTCAATCGCATTAACTTGAGCAATCGAGCCATATTGATCATCAGCCCCCTGCATAACGAGTGAGGGAACGTCGATGCCGGGTAAAAACTCTTCGATATTCCAATGCCAGAAATCCGCATGGAGCCAAATGTCATTCCAGCCGCGAAAAGCGCAGTCGACATTGTCACCATGATATTTGGTGAGGCCTTGCCGCAAATCTGTTGTTTCATAGGCAATCTTGGCCTTGGCGATACTATTCACGGTGACTTCTTCATTAAAAATATGGGCGGCTATTAAGATGATAGCTTTAACCCGCGGGTCTTTAACCGCGCCGGCATGAATAATCGCAATCGAACCGCCGTTGCTATGACCGATCAAAATGGTCGAAGAGATACCCGCCGCATCAAGCACCGGAGACACCACGTTCAATCCTTCATGGTGCATATACTCTACCGGTCGCGGCAGCGGGATCGGATCGGAGGCGCCATAGCCTTGGCGGCTATAAACAAAACCATTCAGTCCTACTTCCTGGCAGAGTTTTTCCGGAAAATCGCGCCACATCGCAACACAGCCCAATCCTTCATGCAGAAAAACCAAAACAGGCTTCTCAGGACCGGCGCCAGCATCAAGTTGTAGACATTCCAGTTTAACGTTGTTGACGTTAATAAATTGCGGATCAACCGTCATTAAATGTTAGAGGCCAAACATCTTTATCGCATTGCCGCCTTTAATTGCTTTCGCTTCATCAGCCGGGCGAGTGGCGATCAAATCATAGAGCTTTGGTATGTCGCAGGGCATCGGGAAGTCGGTGCCGAACAACACTTTTTCAGGTCCGGCGATATCAATGCAGAGGCTTAGTGCACCTGGATCATAGAGCACGGCATCATAATAAATACAGCTGAAATATTCGCTCGGCAGTTTGTCAATTTTCATCTTCACCAGGGTTTCGACTTTGAAGAACATATCGACCCGGCCATTGACGTAAGGAATGTAGCCGCCGCCATGCGAAGCAATTACCTTTAAATCCTGAAAACGTTCGAAGAATCCGTCGACCGCCATACGCGCGATGCCAATCGTGGTATCAAACATAAAGCCTACTCCAGGCATCAAAATACGCTCGATACCAAACTCAGCTTCCTTGGCGCCAAAGGGGGCTGTCGGATGAACCAGTACGGGCAGTGCGTGTTTGTTTATCTCAGCCCATACCGGCTTGAACAACGGATCAATCAGATGCTTGCCGTTGATGCTGGCAGTGACCATAACGCCAACCGCACCTTTCTCAAGAGCCCGGTTCAATTCGGCGATAGCTTTATCCGGATATTCGAATGGTAGGGAGGCAAACCAGCGAATGCGATCCGGATAGGCTATCTGGCCCGCCACCATCTCATCATTTGCCAGCTGGGCGGTCTTGGCGCTAACTTCTTCGCCGCCCCAATAAACATTGGGCGAAGTTAATGAAACAATTGAAACGTCGATACCGTGTTCATTCATGGCGACGATGCGCGCGTCATAGTCGAAGGCTTCCTTTTCCAAGGCGCAGGCAGTCGCCCCTTTTTCCACCAGATAGTCGCGGCCATCCTCCATCGTGCCGGTGCTGTAGGTCGGGCCGCCATGTTTGTGCAGCATGTCGAGCCAGGAATTGCCAAACATGTGGGTGTGAATGTCGACGACGGTCATGTTTCAAGTCCCTTTAAACTGGTAATAGATTGATGCCGACAAACTAGAATTTAAGAATACTGGATACAACACCAATTTGTGCTAGAATTACAGACCTGTGGCCAGTGTACTAAACTTGGTTGAAAACCATGGCAAAAAACACCGATTTAAAGAAGATAAAAAAGTGGCTTGAAAGGTTGCGGAAAGAACTTCTTGAGCGCGTCGAGTTAACCGAAGATGACCGCAAACCTGTTGAACTTGACCAGTCTCAGGTGGGCCGACTGTCCCGTATGGATGCTATGCAAGTGCAGGAAATGGCCCTCGAACAAGAACGCCGCCGCGAAATCGAATTGCACAAAATTGACGCCGCTCTTGAACGAATCAAAGCGGGTGAATACGGCTTTTGTACCCATTGCGGTGAAGATATCTCTCCCAAGAGATTAGAGTTTGATCCCGCCGCCCCGCTTTGTGTCGATTGCGCCAGCAGTTAGCAGCCTAATTTTTCCGTGAAATTATCCAGAAGCGAATTGACGCGAGAGATAGCGAAACGATGCTGGCGATCAGTATTGCTTCGAAAAGCCCAATCGCACCACGTCCGGCAGGGAGTGACAGATACCAGGCGAGTGGGATCATAATGAACAGATAAGCGATGACGTGAAGGGCTGCCGGCACCCAAGTTTCGCTACATCCCCGCAAAGCATGGGCCATGACGCTCTGGCCGCCATCAGCAATTAACACCAAAGCGATGAAGCCAATTAATGGTGCAGCGCGGCTGACCAAATCCAGATTGTCGGTGAACCCCACAGCGATTTGCACATTGAAGGCGAGCAGAATAATGCCGAGCAGGCTCATCGCAATGACCGTCAGCCCAAGACCGGTCCAGCCGGCATAAACCATGTCACGCCGCTCTCCTCGCCCGTGGGCATTGCCGACACACACTGCCGTCGCCGAGCCGAGCCCGAGGGCAAACATAAAAGTAAGCGCCAGCGCGTTGAAGGCGATTGAAAAAGCTGCGAGCGGCATCACACCCAACAATCCGGCAAACAGGCTCATCGAGGAAAAGGCGCCGGATTCGATGGCGCTACTGGCACCGGCACCGAGGCCGATTTGACGCAGTTTTACCCAAGCACTCCAGCCGCCACCCAAAATCAAATTGGCGTGCCTGCGGATAGCCAATTCCTCGTGATTTTTGAGGTTCCAAACGTAATATAGAACACAGCCCATCATGATGGCTCGTACGCATACAGTTGACCAGGCTGATCCCGCCGCTCCCATTTCCTGTGCGCCGAAATGACCAAAGACCAGAATCCAATTGAGGATGACGTTAAATAAATTACCGATTATCATAATATACATGCCGACTTTGGGCCGTTTGAGACCTTCGAGAAAAAAGCCGGTGGCGACAAATATGAGCATTGGCGGCATGCTCCAGCCAATAATGCCAATAATCTTGCCGCCTCCTTGGGCCAGTTCCTGAGACTGTCCGGTTAGCAGTAAGAACTCTTCACCAAAACTCGATAATACCAAGCCAATCAGCCCAAGAGCGAAGGCGTAAGTTATCGAGCGGCGCCACACGGCGCCGCATTGTTCAGGTTCCTTAGTCCCGAGGTAGTACGCCGTCATCACCAACGTGCCCGTCAACAGGCCAAAGCTGCTCACCATAAGAAACATCATCGGTGCCAGCCCGATACTTTGGTAGGCCAGTTCCGGCGCTGAATAATGGCCAACCATAACTGCATCGACGATCATCATCACCATCATGCCGGCGCGCGCCATAATAGTTGGCACCGCGAGGTGAAAAATATCGCGCGCATGACGCTTGATTGTTATCTTAACGGTTTCGGGTGGTGTCATAATTGTGTCTGTTCAGTGATGGAGAGGTGCTGATAGCATGAGTCCTCCAATGTTTCCCGCACTATTTTTTTTTGCTTTAAGGTGAAATAAATTTCTGGGGAAAAATTTATGTCGGCAGAGATGGAAGCGCATTTTAATAAAATTTTAATTAAATGATAGACGTCACCAAGCGCGAGTAACAACGAGCTATTCACCATGACGGCGTCGATTAGCCCTTTTTTAAGAACGCCATAAAAACTATGGATAAAATGATCGCCAATGTTGAAGCGTCGCTGGATGAATTCGGTGGACCGTGGCTGTTGGGAGAGGAATACACGCTGGCCGATGTGGTGGTAACGCCTTAAATGTTGCGGCTCTCGTATTTTTCTTTCGATAGTATGTGGCAAGATAGCCGGCCTCGCGTTGCCGAGTGGTGGGAACGAATTTAAGCCCTATCCAATTACCGTGAGGTGATTTCGCCGGACACACCGACAGCAAATCTTGAAAAACGCCAAGCCAATGGCGCGAAAGAACGGCCAAGGGTGAAGTAAATATCAGGCCTGTGAATTAAGCCGATTCTGCCTTGCGGTTTTGCCGTTTGCGCTTGTGGATGTCGAGATAGCGTTTGCGCAGCCGGACCGATTGCGGCGTAACCTCGACCAGCTCATCATCACCGATATAGGCGATGGCTTTGTCCAGCCCCATTTCAATCGGCGGCGTTAAATCAACTGCATCATCTTTGCCGGAAGCTCGAATGTTAGTGAGCTGTTTGCCTTTGAGTGGATTAACTTCAAGGTCATTGCCACGGCTGTGCTCACCGATGATCATGCCGCCATAAACTTTGTCGCCAGCATTGATAAACATCGGCCCACGTTCCTCAAGATTCCACAGCGCATAGGCCACCGCTTTACCGTCGCCTAAGGAAATGAGTGTGCCATTCCGCCGTTTATCAATCGGTCCCTTATAGGGTGCATAGCCGTGGAACAACCGGTTGATGATGCCGGTGCCACGGGTGTCGGTGAGGAATTCACCGTGATAGCCAATAAGTATCCGTGAAGGGACATGGAAAACCAGCCGTTGCTTGCCGCTGCCTGAGGGCCGCATATCGAGCATTTCGCCTTTGCGGGCGGAGATTTTCTCAACCACGGTGCCGGAAAATTCTTCGTCGACATCAATAACGACTTCTTCAATCGGCTCCAGGCGCTGACCGGTTTCCGGGTCTTCCTGATAAACCACGCGGGGACGGCTAATTGACAGTTCAAAACCTTCACGCCGCATGGTTTCAATGAGAACTGCCAGTTGAAGCTCGCCCCGCCCTGCAACTTCAAAGGCGTTCGAATCAGTAGTAGTCGTAATTTGTAATGCAACATTACCTTCGGCTTCACGCAACAGGCGGTCTAAAATAACCCGCGAGGTCACTTTATCGCCTTCGGTGCCGGCCAAAGGTGAATCGTTGATTGAAAAAGTTATCGACAAGGTCGGCGGATCAATTGGCTGTGAATCGATTGCCTGTTCAATTATTGGTGCGCAGATGGTGTCGGCAACTGTTGCTTTGGTCAGTCCAGCAATGGCGACGATATCACCGGCTTCAGCTTCTTCAACAGGGATGCGTTCTAAGCCACGGAAAGTGAGCAGTTGAGTGGCGCGGCTATCTTCAACGACTTTGCCATCACGGTTGAGCGCACGAATTGCCATGTTGCGGGAAGCTTTACCCGATGCAATTTTGCCGGTGAGGATGCGGCCAAGGTAAGGATCATATTCTAAAGTGGTCGCCAGCATGGTGAATTCACCTTCTGCTTCGACGCTTGGCGCTGGCACATGCCGTAGGATCAGATCAAACAGCGGGTCCATGTTGTCTTTGAGGCCTTCGGGTTCAACCGCAGCCCAGCCTTCTTTGGCGGAAGAATAAAGATGCGGGAAATCGAGCTGATACTCATCAGCATCAAGGGCTGCAAATAAATCAAATATCTCGTCTAATACCTCGTCGGCGCGCTGATCAGGGCGATCGACTTTGTTGATCAGAACCATCGGACGAAGGCCAAGTCCAAGTGCCTTGCCTAATACGAATTTAGTTTGCGGCATCGGACCTTCGGCAGCATCAACAAGAACGACAACGCCATCAACCATGCTTAAGATGCGCTCCACCTCGCCACCAAAATCCACGTGACCCGGTGTGTCGATGATGTTGATGCGCGCATCGTTCCGTTCAACCGACGTACATTTTGCCAGGATCGTGATGCCGCGCTCGCGCTCCAAATCAGTGGAATCCATTGCGCGTTCCTGTACTTGCTGGTTTTCGCGAAAGACGCCGCTTTGTTTGAGCAGGCAATCCACCAGGGTCGTTTTACCATGATCAACATGGGCGATAATGGCGATGTTGCGTAAATCCATCGACTTTACACTTCTCTCATAAGCAAAAAATTTTCGAAGTTTTGGAAGTGGCCCGGGCTATTAGAATTGTCGCAGAAATTATAACTAATTTCTGAAGTGACGGCTGAATTTTAAAAACTGGCTTTTCTATCATAATTACCGTTCCCTAGTGCCGTTTATTTAGGGTATTAAGATACAATAAGTCAGCTAAAAAGGCGACTAAAAGGCGAAATATTAGGAAGAGAATTTTATGGCCGCCCCAGAAAAAATAATTCCGATGGCTTCACCGGAAGTTGAGGTTGAGAATTTAGGTGATGGCGGTGTCATTCTGCGCTCACCTCAGCCAATCGGTGAGTATCCAGATTCGCAAAATGCCTGGCTTGTTGCCTGGGCAGAAGAAACGCCAGATGCCATTTTTGTTGCCGACCGGACTGGACCTAATGGCGAATGGCGCCGGGTCTCTTACAAAGATTTTCTCACTCAGGTAAAATCGATCGGCCAAGCTTTGCTCAATCGTAATTTGTCGGTTGACCGGCTTGTTGCCATACTGTCAGATAATGCCGTTGACAATGCTCTGCTGCTGTTTGGCGCAATGCATGTCGGTATTCCAGTGGTGCCAATCTCGCCAGCTTATTCTCTGATGTCGCAGGACTTTGGCAAACTTAAATATATCATCGGTATGGTATCGCCCGGCCTGGTCTATGTCGCCGATGGTGAAAAGTTTGGCAATGCACTCAAAGCCATTGACATTGGCGAAGTCGAAATTGTCGTCAGTAAAAATTCGCTGAAAACCGGAAAATCGACACTATTTGGTGATCTGCTCGCCACCGAACCAACAACAGATGTAGATCAAGCTTACGCCAAAGTTGGCCCGGACACGATAGCCAAAATACTTTTTACATCCGGTTCAACCGGTCAGCCCAAAGGCGTGATCAATACCCAGCGTATGTTGTGCTCCAATCAGCAAGCAATGGCTCAATGCTGGTCATTTGTCAGTGAAAAGCCACCGGTCGTTGTCGATTGGCTGCCGTGGAACCATACGTTTGGCGGTAACTTTGTGCTCAATATGACTTTGCGCAATGGCGGGACGATCTATGTCGATGGTGGCAAACCGGCTCCTGGAATAATCGAGCAAACCGTGGCCAACCTCAAAGATATATCACCGACCATCTATAACAATGTGCCGCGTGGGTTTGATATGCTGCTACCCTATTTAGAGAGTGACGCAGAATTACGAGAGTCCTTCTTCAAAAATCTTGACATTATTTTTTATGCTGCAGCGGCGTTAACGCAAACTGCCTGGGAGCGTCTCGAAGTGCTTTCGGGAAAAGCCACAGGTCAGCGGGTGATGATGCTCTCGGGCTGGGGGTCGACAGAGACAGCGCCGGACAATACGATTGTTTATTGGCCGATTAAAAAGGCCGGTGTGATCGGTCTGCCGATTCCCGGTACCGAGATTAAACTAGTTCCAAACGAAGATAAGCTTGAGGTAAGAGTCCGCGGGCCCAACATTATGCCGGGTTACTGGAAGCAGGAGGAACTTACTAAGGAAGTTTTTGATGAAGATGGTTTCTATTGTATTGGCGATGCCGCCCGCTACGAAGACCCACTCGATCCTCGCAAAGGAATTGTCTTTGACGGCAGAGTTTCCGAAAACTTTAAATTATCGACTGGGACCTGGGTGTCCGTTGGCAATTTGCGAACAACCGTAGTCGCTGCCGCCGATAATGTCATTCAGGATGCTGTCATCGCTGGTCATGATCGTGACGAAATTGGGATTTTAGTTTTTCCTAACATTGTTGGTTGCCGGGCGCTCTGTCCCGATCTGGCGGAGGAAGCGCCTCTAGATGAAGTTATTGAGCAGCCGAGCGTGCGGCAGGCTTTGGTTGAAGGATTGCAAAGTCACAATATCAACAATCCGGGTAGTAGCACCCGGATAATGCGGGCGCTTATTATGACCGAACCGCCTAACATTGATGCTAATGAAATTACCGATAAAGGTTACATGAACCAGCGTGCGGTTTTGTCCCGGCGTGCTGGAATGGTGGAAATTTTATTCGCTGACACGGGCGGCAATATCGTTATTGAATAATCAGAATGTCTGGAACGCATTGATTTAACTAAATTAAGTGCCTATTTAGAACTAACGGAACATTTGTCCTGCCTTCCTATAACTGAAACGTTTTTGATATAAAAGCGAGTTTAGTTATGGGAGGTAATAAAGACACGGAAGCGATTTTCAGAAGAGGATATATTGAGAATATTGCGCCAGATTGAGCTAGAGCTGGCGAGAAGTGTTACAATTGAGACCGCGATCCGAACGATTGGCATCAGTGATGCGACAATAATAAACGGAAATTTCGTCGAAATTCATAGTATTTAAGCAATGTTAGGCAAGTTACCTAAAAGCGCAATGAATAATGTTAGTTTAGAAATAATCTAGAAAATTTAGCCAAATTGCTCTTTGGTTTTTAGAAACTGAATAGCCGGAAAATCTTCACTGGCGCGATCCAAATGCCAGGTATTGCGGGCAAGAAAGACAGGCTCTTTGTCATGGTCATCGGCAATGGTAGTGCTATTTTCATCGATAAATTTTCTAAGCAACTGGGCATCGTTGGCTTTAATCCAACGGGCAGTATAAAGCGTTGTTGATTCAAAAATCACTGGAACTTCATATTCGGTGCGAATGCGGTCAGCCATAACGTCGAATTGTAGCGAGCCGACGACACCAACAATCCAATCGGCGCCAATGCGAGGTTTGAAAACCCGGGCGGCACCTTCTTCTGCCAATTGCTGGAGCGCGCGGCCGAGATGTTTGGCTTTCATCGGGTCTTCTGGTCGCACGTTTTGTAGCAATTCAGGGGCAAAACTTGGAATACCGGTAAAACGCAGCTCTTCGCCTTCGGTCAGTGCATCACCGATCCGAAGATTGCCGTGATTGGGAATACCAATAATATCACCTGCATAGGCTTCCTCGGCGGTTTCCCTGTCCTGGGCGAGAAATAAAACCGGATTATGTAAGTTCAGCATTTTGTTGCTGCGCACATGTTTAAGCTTCATGCCGCGTTTAAAATGTCCGGACGACAGTCTGAAAAAGGCAATGCGGTCGCGATGTTTGGGGTCCATATTGGCTTGAATCTTAAAGACAAAACCGCTGACATTGGATTCTTCCGGATCGATGGTGCGGTCTGTCGTAGGCTGGGGACGCGGCGAGGGGGCATATTTACCGATCCCATTTAATAGTTCGCGAACACCAAAGTTATTTATCGCACTACCAAAAAATACCGGGCTGAGATGGCCCTCTCGGTATGCTTCAATATCAAATTCCAGGCAAAGACCGCGCGCCATCTCGACTTCCTCACGAAGCTTTTCAACGGCGTAATCAGGCAGCAGTTCATCAAGCCTGGGATCATCCAGACCTTCGCACTTTTCGATTTTTCCTGGATCGTCATTAGTGCCGCCGCTCGCTTTGCCTTTGGGCAAGAGAACGAGCTGATCATTGAGAATGTCGTAGCAGCCGAGAAAATCCCGGCCCATGCCGATTGGCCAACTGGCCGGCGTTACGTCGAGTGCTAGGGATTGCTCGATCTCATCCAGAATTTCGAACGGATCGCGGCCTTCCCGGTCGAGCTTGTTGACAAAGGTTACGATTGGCACATCTCGCAGGCGGCAGACCTCAAAGAGTTTACGGGTTTGCTGCTCGATGCCTTTAGCTGCATCGATCACCATAACAGCCGAATCCACGGCCGTTAGTGTGCGGTAGGTATCTTCACTGAAATCCTCATGGCCGGGCGTATCCAGCAAATTAAAGGTGCAGCCATCGTAGTCATAGGTCATCACCGATGATGCCACGGAAATGCCGCGCTCACGCTCAACCTTCATCCAATCCGAGTGAGCGCGCCGGTTCTCGCCACGCGCTTTAACCGCACCCGCCATCTGTATAGCGCCACCGAACAATAGCAACTTTTCGGTCAGTGTGGTTTTGCCGGCATCCGGGTGGGAAATGATCGCAAACGTACGTCGCCGGGATATGAACTCTTGAAGCTGAGACATTGTGAACGGGTATCAATCTTATTTTTGTTAATGGGCGGCGCAGACATAGCCAGTTTTATCTGTTTTTACCAGAGATTAATGGTTTTTACGCCGTTCCATAAAGCTGTAGCGGCTGTCCGAGGTCACGATGATATCAATGTCTTCACCATCGCGGCGTAAATTCAATGTAATTTCCACACCGGCATCACCTAACGACCACAGCAACCGGTACATTGCTGGCAAACTGGGAACATCTTGATCATTAATGCCGACGATAAGATCGCCGGGTTCAACAGCCGCCGTATCAGCTGGGCCGTCGGGGATAACACCAGAGACAAATAAGCGGTCCATGGCTTCTGCCGTATATATGCCAAGCCAGGGACGCTGTGGGCCGGAGGCTATTCCTTTTGAGATCAAATCGTCATGAATCGGTTTTAATAGATCAATCGGCACGAACATATTACCCGGACTGTCTTTTCTACCTTTTTCGGAATCATTAACCCAGAGAGATCCCAAGCCGCACAACCTGCCATCGCCGCGAATAAGCGCTGCGCCACTCCAATTGGGGTGGATTGGCACAGTAAAGATTGCGCGATCCAACATATATTCCCATGAGCCGGCAAATTCGCGGCGCGACACCACGACGGCGCTGATCGCATGATCAACCCCGCCGTAGGGAGCGATGATCACTGGTTCTTCCTCGTCTAAATCTTCTGCACCGCCAATTTCCAAAGGGGTAATGTCGAGCGGCGATAACGCATGAATAATCGCCATGCCAGACTCATGATTATAACCAACCAATTCCGCTTGTAGCAGATCGCCACTGGCGGCTTTGATCGTGATCAAGCGCGCATCAACGACCAAATAGCCGATGGTTAGCAGCAGGCCGTCATCGCTGATCAGGATCGCATTACCTTCGCGTTCGGTGCCTAGGGTTTGGGCGCTAAAGGCATCTTCGGGAACTTCTGAAGTGAGACGAACGACCGATGACAATGCTTGCCCGAGATCAAAATTAAGTTCTTCCTGTCTCGGGTGAGGAGCCAGTTTTAACGAAGGATCTAAAAGGTGGAGAAGACCACTCGGGCGGTGTCCATTAACGCGTTTTATTCCCGACATTCCTTAATCTTTTCATTTCAAATCTAGTCGAACAATGAATTTAGTCTAACAGGCTCTCAACTGAGTGGCGAGGGTGAAGGCCCCGGTTTATTCAACCGTGATTCTCGATGCGCGATGTAGGTTGATGCCGAGACAATAATTGCCGCCCCAATCCAAGTCCAGAGACCTGGAAATTCGCTAAAGACGAAAAAGCCGATAAGGGCGGCCCAGATAAGCCGGGTAAAAACAAGCGGCTCCAAAGCGCTAACTTCGCTATATTTGAAGGCCTGCACCATAGTCAAGTGTGCCATGGCGACAAACACGCCGGTTCCGGCCAGCCAGGCCAGTTGCTCCAGGTTCGGCGTGCGCCAGACAAAAAGTGCTAGGCAAAAAGAAATTGGGGTCTGCAAAATAGCGACCAAGGCACTGCAGGTGACGGCACTGTCAGTACGAGATAAATACTTGGCGAAAAGTTTAGTTCCGGCACTGCTGGCGGCAGATAGAATGACAAATATGAAGCCGATGCTTACCACCGCAAATCCTGGCCGAATAATAACCAAGGCACCAATAATACCAACTCCGAGAGCGATCCATCGGCGTTGGCGGATTTTCTCACCGAGAAACAACATCGCGCCGACGGTCACAAAAAGTGGTCCGATCAATCCCAAGGCGACTGCATCGGCAAGAGGCACCAAAGACAATGCGGTGTACCAGGTTATTAATGCACCAGCGTTGAAACAGGCGCGGACTATATGGAGTGGGAGCTTAGTTGTCTTAAGCGGCGTCAAGCCGATCTTAAAAAACCACGGAATATAAAACAACGCTGAAAATAAGTTGGAGAAAAAAGCGATCTCAAATGGGTGAAGTTCCGGGCCAATGTGGCGGACAATACCGTGAGAGGAAATGAAGAACAAATTGCTGAAAATTGTCAAGCCGGCAGCAAGTAAGTAGGTCGTGGACAACGCAATTCCGTGCGAGGAGGCAGGTTGGTTCATCAATAAAACTCGTGGATATTTACGAGATTTGAGCCTAACAGCAGGGTGATACATTTGAAAGGCGACATCGGAAGATGTCGCCTTACCTATGAATTTTAAATTTGAAAGTGGCTAAAAATCTACAATAACACCAACCATGAAGTTGTGGCTGGCATAGATACTTTCGAACGGCGTTCCGCTGACATCGGAAAATTTAGGGTCTTGAGTTTCGAAATAGTGGTAACCAATTTCTATTTTGGTTCGATCATTGAGATCAAAAGTGATACCGTCGCGGACTTATAGTGCAAATACCCAATCCATATCATCGGCAACAGCGCTTTCAGTTGTGCTAAAATCGCTCAAGAATAGTCCAGCTATACCAATACCACCCATCAGAAAAGGTGTTACGCGGGTCGAGTTGGCGCATGACGAGTGGTTGGGATTCTCTTCTTTTTAACCGCAAACAAACAAAAATATGATCAAGCAGTACTAATTGGGTGTCTAGCCTTACTTCGGCGTATGGGTATAGAGCACAGCCCGGGGGCGCGATGCCGCCTCGATGGCGAGGTCACTGGTCAGGCCAAAATACATGCACGCGGTTTGGCAATGTTTGACGCAGCTTGGCCGTTCACCGTCAGCCTGGCGGCCCATGCAGAGATCACACAAATCGGTGAGAAACGGTATACAATCGATCTTTACCTTGCCGTTGGCCAGTTTGTATTCGTACTCAGTGACTTTGATACCGTTAAGGCCGACCGGATAATCATGTTCCTGCTGGCAAGCAACTTCACACGTGTGACAGCCGGTACAGAAGTCCGTGTCAATTAAGATACCGTATTTAGCCATGGTTACGCACCCCCTTCGGTGATCTTGGCGAGGCGCACTAATGTGGTTTTATACTGACCGCCGCCAAAGCCTGATTTGCTGGCCTGAGGTCCGGGGATGATCTGATTGACCTGATAATCCCAGACGTTGAATAAATTGGGCTCAGCCCCCTCGGCTTCGGGCTTAAACCAGCCATGCAAGGTTTGCACATGGTTCGGTTTGACTTTGAGAGAGATTACGGCTTTGCGCTTGATATGGCCCATGTCATTTTCGAGATGTACCCATTCACCGTCATAGATATTGTACTCTTTTGCCGTGTCGGGATGAATTTCGACTGTCGGGTCGGGCTCTTTTTCACGCAGCCAGGGGATTTGGCGATGCTCCGAATGGAAAAACAAATTGGAGCGGGCGCCGGTGATCATCACCAGGGGATACTTTTTGAACAAGTCCGGCGTAGACGCTTCGCTTTGCGGCGGCTCGGTATAGAAGGGCAGGGGATCCATGCCCCATTCCTCAAAGGATTTGTTATAGATCTCAACCTTCCCCGACGGCGTGTTGAAGCCGGGCTTACCATCGGCTCGTAAATGACCTTTCTCGTAGCGCCGGTATGGCCGGCCCGGGCCTTCCGGAGACATCGCCCAACCGCCCTTGGCTTCTAAATCTTCGAAAGTCATACCGGAGGGCTCCATCCGTTCATCAAAGTAATCAATGACCGTGGCCCAGCGTTGCAGACCTTCCGGATTGAAGCGTTTGGCGAGTTCGAAATTGATCTCCCAGTCTGAGCGGCATTCGCCGACTTGGACGCGTTTTTTGATGCTGTCCATCGGGGTCCACCAGGAGCGGAAACTGTTTTTCTCCGGGAAGGTTGCCGCCGGCAGAATTATATCAGCCAAGGCCATGGTCGTCGGGTTATGGAACAGATCAACAATGGCAACGAAGTCGAGTTTTTTCATTGCATCGTAGTGGAATTTGGCGCGGGCGGCCTGACCACCAATGACATTGGCGGTTTGAATCCAAGCCCCTTTGATTGGATAGGGATCACCGGTTTCAATCTGCTCGATGGTGACATCGGGTGAGGCCCAGCCGCGGAAATGCTTATACATCGGATAGACATCAGCACCGATCCGTTTCTCATTCATGCGGGTGATCAGATCTTTGCCGTAAAGCTCGATTAGTTCTTCCGAGGAAAATGGATAAGCAGTAACGCCGAAGGCCGGTTTGGCGATGACCTGGCCGCCCGGAATATCGATATTGCCGGTAACCGTCCAGAGGCACGAAATAGCGTGGGCGACCGCGGTGCCGTCCGGGCACATATCAATCGGGACACCCCATTGAATGGCCGCTTGTTTGGCATTGGCGTATGCGCGGGCCGCTGCTTGAATGTCTGCGGCGGGGATTTCCGTGATCGCCGCGACTTTATCAACCGGGTATTCGGCGGCGCGTTCTTTGATCGCATCAAAGCCATCAACCCACTTTTCGACAAAGTCTTTGTCATATATTTCTTCTTCAATGATGATGTTGAGCATACCGAGCGCCAGGGCGCCATCGGTGCCGGGGCGAATTTGTAGATGATATTCTGCCCGGGTCGACATCCAGGTATTGCGCGGATCGACTGAGATAATTTTGGAGCCGCGCTGCATGCAATCGACAATCCACGGGCCATAAAAACCATCGGGACAGGTGTTAGGCGGATTTTGACCCCAGACGATGATGTATTCAGGAGCTTCCCATTCCGGGTCTTCATAGCGCTTTTCGAGGAATTGTGAACAATCGGCGACAGCGAATTCGCCGAGGGTGGTTTTCATCGCGCCCAGGCGCGGGGTATAACAGGAATGGCCGGAAAGACCGAGCTGCACCCAGTTGGGACTGCCGTAACTATAGGCCAGGAAGGTGATCGGCCCACCGATATCCCGGCCGGTGCCTTGCACGAAGATCACCGATTCCGCGCCGTGTTCGTCGCGGATTTTACCCATGCGCTCTTCGCAGATGTCAAGCGCTTCATCCCAAGAGATTGGCTCGAATTTGCCTTCACCACGTTCGCCAACCCGGATCTGCGGCTGAGTGATGCGATCCTCATGATAGACGTATTGGGTCATCGCCAGGGCGCGGGGACAGGAGCGTCCCTGATTCCAGGGATGATCTTCGTTGCCTTCTACCTTGACGAGCCTGCCATCCTCAACAAAGAGGTTTTGACCGCAGCCACCGTGACATCCAGTACCGGCGGACCATGCTGTTGTTGGATATACGTCTATCTTTCCCATAACACAAAACCTTCATCTAAATCACAGATTTCTTTATTTAATTATCTAATTTACCAAGCTATCAAAAAGCTAATTAGTTAGACAAACTGTTTTTTGCCATTAATCGGAAATTCAGCCTTTTAACATGAGGTCAGGCTTGGTAAGTCCTATCGAGAGAATTTGGAGGGGTGATGCAGCCAAATTCCAGGAGCCCGAAATTCTCGAGTAAAAGTCATAATAAAAGCCAGTTTCGGCAGAAGGGGAATTCATGTCACGGGCCGCAGACATATTAGTTCAAACCTTAATAGCGCATGGCGTTGATCGCGTTTTTTGTGTGCCGGGGGAAAGTTATCTCGCTGTCATTGATGCTATGTATGATGCGCCGGAAATTGATGTGGTGACAACACGCCATGAAGGCGGCGCCGGGTTTATGGCGGTCGCCGATGCCAAGATGACGAGCCAGCCGGGTGTAGCCATGGTCAGCCGCGGTCCCGGTGCGACCAATGTTTCAATTGGCGTACATGTGGCGCAACAGGATGCCGTGCCGATGGTGCTGTTCGTCGGCCAAGTCGCCCGAGCTGATTTAGGTCGCAGCGCTTTTCAGGAAGTAAATTACAGCCAGACCTTTGGTGATATGGCGAAATGGGTGATTGAAGTTCATGACGCCGACAAACTAGCTGAAAATGTGCGCCGGGCTTTTACCATCGCGCGGTCAGGCATTCCGGGACCGGTGGTGGTTTCCCTGCCGGAAGATATGCTGCTAGATGAAACCGATACACCGGCATTAGGGCCAACCAAGATTGCCCAACCACTGACCGATGCCGGTGATATCATCGAGCTTTGCGATATGCTGCGCGCAGCGGAACGCCCCTTAATTATTGCCGGTGGTCAGGTCGGCGGTGAGCTTGGTCGCCAAGCTTTGAGGACGGTAAGCGAAGTCTGGAGTATTCCGGTGGCGGTTGCCTGGCGGCACCAGGATATTTTTGATGTCGCCCACCCGAATTTTGCCTGTCACTTGGCGTTTAATATGCCGTCATTGTTTAAAGAAACCCTCAATGAGGCCGATCTGGTGGTTGCTATAGGCACGCGCCTCGGCGATGTCGTCACTCAAGGCTATAAAATCCCGGAGGCGCCTCAGCCCAAGCAAAAACTGGTGCATGTATATAATGACGTCGCGCCGATCGGCAATGTCTTCGAAACTGATCTTGGGATTGTCGCCGATGCGACCGAGACTTTGCTGGCGGTTGCGCAGGCGAACGCGCTAGAAGCACCGGAAGGCCGGGCCGATTGGCTCAAGAAAACCCACGCTTTAAGTGCCGATAAAATGAAGTGGGAGATGGCCGAGGCTGATGATGGTGTGCCGTTCGGCAATGTTGTCGCCCATCTGCGTGATATCGTCGAGGATGATGCCATCACGTCGATTGATGCCGGTAATTTTTCGACCTTCGTCCATCGTTTATTTGATTACAAAACCACCCATACACAATTGGCAGCGGTCGCGGGCGCGATGGGGATGGGGGTGCCGTCGGCAGTGGCCGGGGCTCTCCGCGCCCCTGGTCGTCAGGTGATTTGCTTTGTCGGCGATGGTGGCTATCAGATGACCGGAAATGAGATATCCGTGGCGGTTGAGCGTAATTTGCCGATCCGTATATTTGTCTCGAATAATAGCAGCCTCGGCACCATCCGGCTCTATCAGGAGAAATCTTATCCGGATCGGACCTTGGCAACCAATATGACCAATCCGGACTTTGCCAAGATCGCCAAGGCTTATGGAGCCAAAGGCTTCAAGATCGAGACCAATGACGATATTGCGCCAGTGATTAAAAAAGCCTTTAAGGTTGATGGTCCGGCTTTAATAGAGGTTAATGCCAGCCTCGAATATTTGGCCGCCTATATCAATATGTCACAAATTCGCGACGTTCATAAAAAATAGATGGCGATATAGGGGGCAGTATGAAGTTTGGCATATTCGATCACGTCGACCGGGGCACTGCCCCGCTCAATGAATTCTATGAAGACCGGTTAAAGCTCGCCGAGAAATACGATCAAGCTGGTTTTTATGCCTATCATACCGCCGAGCACCATGCGACGACCTTGGGCATGGCGTCGTCGCCGAGCGTTTATTTGTCAGCCGTCGCCCAACGCACCAAACGCTTGCGCTTTGGCCCGCTAGTCTACGTCTTGCCGCAATATCATCCGGTTCGCTTGTATGAAGAAATTTGCATGCTCGATCAAATGAGCGGCGGGCGGCTCGAAGTCGGCGTCGGCAAGGGGATTTCATCGATTGAATCTTCTTATTACGGGCTCGATCCGGAAGAAGTAACTGCGATGTATCAGGAATATTATCAGTTCTTGCTGGCGGCGATGAAATCCGATGAAGTTACTTTTGTGGGTAAGTATTTCAGTGTTGATCATATGCCGATTGAAATGAAGCCGCTGCAGCAACCCCATCCGCCGCTCTGGAACGGTTTCGGCAATCCTAATGCAACTGCGTGGCCGGCGGAGAATGCCATCAACATTATCAGCAATCATAATGCTGAAACCATGCGGACAATCACCGACGCCTACCGCGCGGAATGGCACCGGCTGGGCCGTGATCTTGATGATATTCCCATGATGGGGATGACCCGCTTTCTAGTTATTGCTGGTACCGATGATGCGGCGTTGGCGATTGCCCGCCGCATTTATCCGATCTGGTATGCGAGCTTTATGAAGCTCTGGTGGCGGCATGATAAAATTCCGCCGCTGGCTGTCTATACTGAAGATTTTGACGGTGTCGTCGCGAGCGGGCTGGCGATCGCCGGCAGTGCCAAGACCGTGCATGATATCCTCACCGATCATATTGAAGATGGTGGTATAAATTATTTTGTCTGCCGCTTTGCCTTCGGTAATATAACTTACCAAGAAGCCGCCTATTCCATCGACGCCTTTAACGAGATGTTTTTATCTAACTAATTTCTTATTTCGGTGACAATTTACTTTTTTCTATTATTCTCAGGTCGCAATTCTAATTCAGAAAAAGTAAACTGTCACCGAAATACCCGCATGACGGAGAGAGGAATAAAAGAGCTATAAAAAAACTTGTCATACCTGGGCTCGACCCGGGTATCCATCTTCAAGATTTCAATTCACCACGAAGGTCACGAAGCACACGAAAAAAAAGTAACGACCGAAGATACAGAGAACACTGAGGAATTGTTTTTGGCTGTAAGCCGATATCAGACTGACCTCATGCCATCATTCTGGCGAAAGCCAGAATCCAGTTCAGGCTACGCGGTAAACTGGACCCCGGACCTGCCTGTGCGTAGCTTCGGCAAAGGCAGGTCAAGTCCGGGGTGACAAAAGGGAAATCAACTTCGTCTCAATTCCGTTCCAGTCCACCGCCTCACCCTCTGGCAAGATGATTTCGAGCCGCGAGTCGCGGCGGTAGGCGATGGGGGTAACGGAAATCTCGCCCTGGGTGCGGTCGATTAAAATCCATTCGGTGCCAAGGCGAAACACCCCTTTGAGACGCTCGACATTTTTGAGATCATTAGGACCGGGCGGTCCGAGAAAATCCACCAAGGCGTCTTGCTCAAAAATATCCTCGGGCGCAAACACCCAGCCGCACCCTTGATAGCCATTACCCGCATTAACTGCCCGCACCGGCCGGCCCGGTTGAGACGTGCCGATGTTAGGGGCCGGTTGAGTTTCAGCGTGATCATGCAGATGTGGAAACAGCGGCAAGCGCTCATCATTGGCTTTGAGATCAAGCAGCGTGCCATCGATCTCGCCCATTTTTGCTTCAACGATCACCAGCTTTGGTGGAAATAGCGCCGCCGCCCAATCCCGAAAGCCCGCCAGATCATCCTCGCTGGCAAGATCACTTTTATTGGCAATCAGTACATCGGCGAGATGGACCTGGTCCCTGAAGACATCAACCCCGGTTATGCGCGCATCGCCAACATATCTGGGATCAACTAGGCATATCATGGCACCAACATCAACCACGTCTTTAAGATCGTCTTTACGCAACTCATCCAAAATGCCCGCCGGATGACCAAGCCCGGTCGGCTCGATCAGCAGGCGGTCTGGCTTGGCGCGGCGGAGAATTTCGGTAATCGCCATCCGCATCGGCACATTGGCCACACAGCACATACAGCCGCCGGGAATTTCGCGAATGGTCAATCTATTTTCTTGGCCGTTCGTGCTGCCATCTTCAAGCACCGCCTGATCAACCGCAATTTCACCAAACTCATTGACCAATATCGCCCAGTTTTCATTTGCTGGTTTGCGGGCGAGCAGAGACCGGATGGCGGTTGTTTTGCCAACACCGAAAAAACCGGTGAATAAAGTTGTCGGGACGTTTTGGATGGTCACTAAAAACCTATATGTTCTGTTTCATCAGCTTAACAAATAGCGCGCGGGCCATATAATGGGCAATCGCTTCTTCACTGCATTTTTCTTCCATAACACAGATTCTCTAAAAGGTCTGCTGTCTGAAGCGCTTAAGACTTGTTATGATGGTGTCATGTTTGACGATACAAAGCTTCGGAAAACGCCGCTTCATGGTGGTGACCTGACGGCAGCGGCCCAGGAATTTGGCGTCGCTGAAGCGGATTTAATCGATCTTTCGACTGGCATTAATCCTTCGCTCTACCGTCATATCGAGGTGAGTGAGCGTGCCTTGCGTATGCTGCCGACGCCGGGTGATGTGAAGAATTTGCTGGCCGCTGCTCAAGAGTTTTATCGCGCACCTGCCAGCAGTTCGATCATCGCCGCACCGGGTACCCAAGCGGTCTTGCAGAATTTACCGCTGCTTTATCCGGGCCGGGACGTCGCTATTTTATCACCAACCTATAGCGAGCACGGTCATACCTGGGGGAGCGCTGGCAATACGGTGACGCCCGTTTCTGAATTCGATGATCTTAGCCAAGGTGATATCGCGGTACTCGTCAATCCCAACAATCCTGATGGACGGCGTTATCAGCCGGATGATATTCTTAAACTTGCCGAAGATGTAGAACTGTTCATCATCGACGAAGCTTTTTGCGACGCCTCGCCAGAACTCAGCCTCGTGCCGCATTTGAAGGGGCAAAATATTCTGGTCTTGCGCTCGCTGGGTAAGTTCTTTGGCCTGGCCGGCTTGCGTCTGGGGTTTTTGATTGGTGCATCTGACATTACCACGGTACTCAGTGACCGCTTAGGACCCTGGGCAGTATCCGGTCCAGCGATTGAGATTGGCGCCCGCGCGCTGGCTGATGATATTTGGATCGCTGAGACGGTAAGCGACTTGGCGATTAAGGCCATGCGTTTGAACAATCTGCTGCAAGCCTGCGGGCTTTCCATTGCCGGTGGTGCGGAGTTGTTCACGCTGATCGAAACCGGACAAGCTCAGGCAATCTATCAGGGTCTTGGCCGGGCGGGGGTTTTGGTTCGGCGCTTTGAAGATCTGCCGAACTGGCTCAGGATTGGCCTGCCCGGCGCCGATCGCGAGTGGGAAAAGCTGGCAACTGCGCTAAGCGCTATCGATAATATGGGCGAATGAGCCCATTACCGAACCGGATCGGCAGCCCAGCGGTGGCAAGGAGTTTCCCTGGGCATCTTGCGCATTAAATAAAGCTTCGCGGCCGGTCATCACCGTCATTTCACAGTAGTGAAACTCGTGGCCTCTAAACTGTGCGCCGGTTGAACCCAGCGGTCCGTCATCCAATAAAGATAATTGCCTATAGCCCAAATGCAGCTTCGGCGCAGCAAAAGATGTCTCAACCGGCAACAGCCCAAGCATATCGTGCGACTTGCCGTCGCGGCCGGTGAGAGTCTCGCCTAAGACCATAAAGCCCCCACATTCACCATAAATAACAGCGTCCTTGGCCGCCGCCATCTTCATCGCCGAGACAAAACTTTTATTGCCGGCGATGTTTTCGGCATGCAGCTCGGGATAGCCACCCGGCAAATAGATGCTGTCAGCGACAAAATCCGGCGCCTCATCGGCGAGCGGAGAGAAAAAACTGATCTCGGTGCCGG
This sequence comes from uncultured Rhodospirillaceae bacterium, assembly GCA_913041095.1. Taxonomy (GTDB): domain Bacteria; phylum Pseudomonadota; class Alphaproteobacteria; order Rhodospirillales; family UBA2165; genus TMED23. The sequence goes on from CAJWIB010000001.1 coordinate 39,935, forward strand.
CTGCCCACCAGCTCTCAACAACATGATCATAGCAAAAGGCAAAAGCGTCATCCCGGGCAATCGCCGTATTGCGGCCAAGCGGTGGAATTGATGGCGTCTCTTTCAACGTAAGCACGACTTTCGACTGTGTTGCCAAATCTTTAAGCGCGGCTAGATCAACATGTTCCTTGACTATTGCCGCCGCCGCATCCAGCCATTGATCGAGCTTCGGCATTTCCTTCGCCTGCACTAGCCCCAAATGGCGGTTCGGCAGATCGAGGCTGGCATGGCGGGGTATACAGCCGAGGCACTGAATACCGTTTGGCGCTATGGCTTCGCGCAGAATTCGCTCGTGATTCTCGCCGCCGATGTGATTGAAAATCACTCCGGCTATTTTGATATCATCCCGATGATTGGCGAAGCCCTCAACCAGAGCTGCCGCCGAGGCGCCTTGAGATTTGGCATCCACCACCAGGACCACCGGCCAGTCGAGCCAATTGGCAGCGTCCGCCGTACTGCCGCTGTTTTTAGCTTTACCTGTGGTTGCGCCATCAAACAGTCCCATCACCCCTTCGGTGATAACGATATCCACATCCTCCAAACCTGCCGTCCGTTGGCGCAATAGGGTATCCTCCTGCATCGCCCAAAAATCCAGATTGCGGCAAAGCTTACCCGAAGCCGCCGCATGATAAGCCGGATCAATATAATCGGGACCAATTTTAAAGGAACCGGCATCAACACCTGCATTTTTAAAGGCGCGCAGCAGGCTCAGGGTAATCACTGTCTTACCGCTGCCGGACGCCGGTGCTGCAATTATCAATCCTCCGGCTAAGGTATTATTCATCAGGCAGCCATTTCAGTTGCTCACGGAAATTGACGATGTCGCCAACCACAATCAAAGCAGGCGGCTCCAAATCAGAGGCCGCTAAATCTGCTGTGCAATTAGCCAGGGTTGATACCAACACTTTTTGATCCGGTGTTGTCGCTTTGGCAACGACGGCGACGGGCTCATCTGCTGGCCGGCCGGCTTCCTGCAATTGCTCGGCGATTCGGCTCAGATGTGCGGTCCCCATAAAAAAAATTAATGCCGGCGAGCCATCAGAAAGGGCGCGCCAATTGATATCATCCGGCACCGTGCCGCCCGCGGTATGCCCGGTAATAAACGTCACCGCCGTATTGGTGCCTCGCGTCGTCATTGGAATTCCGGCATAAGCGAGCCCGCCAACACCTGCGGTGATGCCCGGCACGATGCGAAACGGAATTTCTGCTTCGACCAGCCCAAAGCATTCCTCAGCGCCCCGGCCGAAGACAAAGGGATCGCCGCCCTTAAGCCTGAGAACTCGGTTGTTTTCTTGGGCAAGCCCAACCAAACGTTCGGTAATATCGTGCTGCTTCGCGGATGGCTTGCCGCCGCGCTTACCTGCATATTCCATTTCGGCGTTTTCGCCGGCCAATTCAATTATGCCATCACCGACGAGGGCGTCATAAACAATGACGTCAGCCTGCTGGATGCCATGCCAGGCGAGGATCGACAGCAGGCCCGGATCACCGGGACCAGCGCCGACGATCCACACCGTACCCGGTTCAAATTCCGGAAGATCAATTGAAAGGTTTTCCATAGCCGCGGAATTTAGCAGAATGGGGCATGGATGAAAAAGCGTTAATAAGGTAATACGTTCATTTCATGACAAATAATGATGACACGACGAATACTGACGGACGGGAGCTTCGGCGCGGCTGGACGACAGGCACCTGCGCGACGGCTGCAGCAAAGGCTGCCTATATCGGTTTGCTCACTGGTGAAATACCAAGTGAGATCGAAATAGTATTACCCGGCGGCCAAAAACCAGTGTTTCAAGTAATCGACGCCAAAATCAACGGTGACAGCGCCATGGCGGCAATAGAGAAAGATGCCGGTGATGATCCGGACATCACCCATGGCGCGATTATCCGGGTGTGGGTTCGAAAAGGTGAGGGTGTTGGCTTTAAAGCTGGTTCAGGGGTCGGCACGATAACCAAGCCGGGCTTGCCGCTGGAGGTTGGTGAGCCCGCCATCAATCCCGCACCCCGTCAAATGATCACCGATAATTTGCAAAATGCAGCAGATTGTGAAGGTGTCGAGCTTGCAGCGGAAATTGAAATCTCGGTCGACGATGGTGAGGCCCTGGCAGCAAACACTTGGAACCCACGGCTTGGTATTCTGGGTGGACTGTCGATCCTCGGCACCACCGGGATTGTTATCCCGTATTCCTGCTCGGCTTGGATCGCCTCAATCCAGCTAGGTATTGATGTCGCGCGCGCCACCAATATCGATCACGTGGCCGCCTGTACCGGCAAAATTTCCGAGAAAGCGGTGACCAGGCTTTATGGTTTTGAGCCCAGTGCCATCTTGGATATGGGTGACTTTGCTGGCGGCACGCTTAAATATCTGCGCAGCCATCCGATCCCGAAAGTCACCATTGCCAGCGGCTTTGGCAAGCTTTCCAAACTCGCCGCCGGGCACATGGATTTGCATTCAAAGCGCTCGCAGGTCGACCCAGCGTTTCTGGCTAAACTCGCTGGTGAAGATGGTATCGCGCCGGAGATTTGCGATGAGATCGCCAATAAAACATCAGCCGGCCAAATTATGGAGATTATGGCGCGCAATAATTTGACCCTCGGTGATTACGTTGCCCATGCCGCCCAAGCCATCGCCTTAAAAGAAGCACACGATAGTGCCGATATTGAAGTACTGGCCTATGACCGCAGTGGCACATTGATCGGGCGGGCACCGTTTACGGGAAGGTTGACGTGAAGCGGCTTCTCATCTTAGGCGGCACCGGTGATGCGACGAAGCTGGCACGGGAAGCCAGCACCTTGCCTGATCTTGAAGTTATTTATTCGCTGGCAGGCCGCACCAGCAAACCCAATCTGCCAGACTGCATGATTCGTATCAGCGGCTTTGGCGGGGTCGAGGGTCTGCTTTCTTATTTGCGCGAGACCGAGATCGATCTGGTTGTCGATGCGACCCATCCCTTCGCAGCAATCATGGCTGATCATGCCGGTAAAGCCTGCAATGAAAACAATATTCCGCGTCTTAAGTATTGCCGTCCGGCCTGGGCCCAAGATGTTGTTAGTTGGATCTCCGTGACGGATTACAAGACTGCTGCCTAGCAACTTCAAGATTTGGGCGAGCGCGTCTTCCTCTCTATCGGTACTAAAAATTTGGAGGCGTTCACCAAGCTTGCCGGCATATGGTTTCTGGTCCGCGCCGTCGAACAACCCTCAACACCGATCCCGCTCGAAAATTTTGAACTGCTGCTCGAACGTGGCCCATTTGATGAAACGCATGAAAAAACGCTGCTGGTCAGCTCCCAAATCGACGTACTGGTGTCAAAAAATAGCGGTGGCAAAATGGCCCCTAAACTCACTGCCGCGCAGGCCTTAGGCATTCCCATTATCATGATCGAACAACCTATTCCGCCAACGGGGGAGGTGGTGGAAAGTGTTGGGGACGTACTCGAATGGATTAAAGGGCGTAATTATTAAACTCGCGGCACGCGCGAGGATCAATAGACTTTTCAGCCGAGCGGCATACCGTTGCCTTTGGTCAGCTTAGACTGATAGGCAAGGTTTCCGGCGCTATCGAAAAATGAGATTTTAATGCCGCTAATCTTTGGCTTCAGGCACGTCTTGCCATCGCGGCGGCTTTTGTCGGCGGTGTCTTCCAGACAGAGCGTCCCGGCATCGGTGATCCGCCACGTGCCATCGACGAATTTGCACGGGAAGTACTCATCATAGACTTTGCCAAAGCGGCCAAAATAGATGGTGTGCTCAAGACCGGTTTTCTTATCAATATAGACAAAGGTATGATCGCGTAGCTGGCGGTCGAGATCAGCCGTATCGGCGTTCGCGGAAACCGGTGCTAAAAACATAAGAGCCAGCAGCGTGAAAAATAGCTTTTTCATCATGGCAAAAGAGTACCAGAAAAAAGCTGTAAAAAAAATATTG
>CAJWIB010000002.1 GCA_913041095.1 uncultured Rhodospirillaceae bacterium
CCACCCGCTTTATTTTTTCGAACGGATAAGGCCCCAAATGCATCGGCCGGTTGGATTTGTTTAAAAGGTTCACGGTTATCCCTTTCTGTCGGTGATATTACATCAGAAGGGCTTGAAAAATCCTACGATTATTCAGCTGCTTAACAAGGTTAATTTCGGTATGCGGAAAAATGCTTGGGACATCGTTTGATGGTTCTACTTACAGTATCATTGTTGAATTTATATTTTGATGTCCGTGCCGGCAAAGGCTGGTGATCTAAAGAGCCAGACCAAACTTGCCTTAAATTTAAATTTGGTCTTGATGGTGTAATCTCAATTTAACCTTTCCAGCGGCTGGAAGGTCAATCAAGTTGATGGGTAAATGACCGGTTATTGAAGATTAACAGTAGTTTATTTTTTCCAATCATCCGCTATACTCCGTCAAAATTTAACCAAGAATGAACTAGGGCTCCAAAAAGCATGTCAAATTATGATTATGACCTGATCACAATCGGGGCTGGGTCCGGTGGTGTCCGTGCTTCCAGGCTTGCCGGTGGCTACGGAGCGAAAGTTGCGGTCTGTGAAGAGGACCGGGTTGGCGGTACTTGCGTATTGCGCGGCTGCATTCCGAAAAAACTGCTGATTTATGGTGCCCATTATGCGGACTATATGGAGGATGCGGTTAATTATGGCTGGACCATTGAAGGTGCGAGCCATGATTGGACCAAGCTGATTGCTAATAAAAATACTGAGCTCGACCGACTGAATGGCATTTATCTCCGTATATTGCGGGACAATAATGTCGATCTTAAAGAGGGACGGGGTGTGCTGGTTGATGATCACACGGTTGAGATTGCTGGTGAGCGCCTCACCGCAGAAAATATTCTCATTGCCGTTGGCGGCCGGCCAACGATGCCGGATATCCCTGGTATTGAACAAGTTATTACCTCCAATGAAGCGCTGGAATTGCCGAAATTGCCGAAACGTGTGGTGATTGTCGGCGGCGGCTATATCGCCATCGAGTTTGCCGGAATTTTTTCCAGCTTTGGTGTTGAGGTAACGGAGATCATCCGGGCTGACAATATTCTCCGCGGCTTCGATATCGATATGCGGACATCGTTGTTCGAGGAAATGGAAAAGCGAGGCATTAAAATCCTGGCTGAAACCGTTGTTGAAAGCATTGAAAAGCAAGGTGACACTTTTAGCCTGCGTCTCGGCAACGATGAGATTCTGGAAACCGATTGCGTCATGTATGCGACAGGGCGGCGCGCCAACACGGAAGGGCTCGGTCTCGAAGCTGCCGGTGTCGAGTTGTATGATAATGGCTCGATTATTGTTGATGAGCTGAACCGCACGACGCAATCCCATATTTACGCGGTTGGTGATGTTACGGATCGCATTCAGTTGACACCCGTCGCCATTCAGGAAGGCCACGCCTTGGCCGATATGTTGTTCAACCAAGATACTCGCACAACCGATTACACCAACGTGCCGTCAGCCGTCTTTTCAACCCCGCCGATCGCCACCGTCGGGCTGACCGAAGAACAAGCCCGCGCTGAATTCGGTGAAGTTGATATCTATGATTCCAACTTTAAACCTCTCGTGCATACGTTAACCGGACGTGATGAACGCTCGGTGATGAAACTCATCGTTGAGCCCAAATCAGACAAAGTCATCGGCTGTCATATGATGGGGATTGATGCGCCGGAAATCATCCAGGGTGTGGCGATTGCGATGAAATGTGGTGCAACCAAAGCTCAATTTGATGCCACCACCGGTATCCATCCATCGTCCGCGGAAGAGTTTGTCACCATGCGCTCGAAGCGGCCTGATCCGGAGTGAGCAGCGTTAAGCGACGAATTTCAAAAAAGCAGCGTAGCCGAGGCCTGACAAGATAGCGCCCAAAATGGCAATGGTCAGATAGCTGAAAAAAACGGGTTTTTTAACCAGTGCAAAAACGGCGACGGCGGCGGGAATGCAGCTAATGCCACCGCCAATCAAAAAGGCCATGCCGGCTGCCGGGTTCATGCCTTGCTCGATCAAACCACCAACCAAAGGCAGGGCGGCAAAGCCATTGAGATACGCGGGGACAGCGACAATTGCTGAAATAATAATCGGCATTATACCGGTGCCACCGACCAGTTTGGCAATCATATATGCCGGCACGTAAGTCAGCATCAAATTTTCCAGTATGAAAGCCAGGGTCAGCCATTTGGCGAGAAAAAGGAAATTGCTGATGGCTTCGCTCTTAAATACCACCCGGCGTTCACTTTCTTGCCAAAATTGCCAGTTAACGTTGCCGCCGGATGTCAGGGAGGAAGCGCCGCAGATTGACCCTGGCGCTGTTTTGAGCGGGTTTTCAAAAAGGCCAAAGCGCTGAACGAGATAGATGCCGGTGCCTCCCAATATGCCAACACTGATGGCTGCTACCGTTTTAGCAATAGCAAACTGGGCGCCAAGAATACTCGCTGTCAGTAGAAACATTGAGGGGTCCATAAGCGGAGACGAGAGCCAAAACGCCATCGTGGCAGCCAGAGGTACGCCGACAGCAAGCAAGGCGGCGATCAGCGGGATAACGCCACAGGAACAAAAGGGCGATAAGGCGCCAAAGGCTGCGGCGAGAATTATCATGACGGCGAGATTGCCGCTGAAAACCCGACCGATTACTGTTTCGCCACCACTAGCCTTAACATAGGCAACTGCACCGACAGCGAGTGCCAGGAAGGGTAAAATCTCGACGAAGCTATTTAAGGCGAAGAAGGTAGCCTCACTGGCCTGGTCTTTTGATAGGGCGAACAGTCCAAAGGGTAAGGCGACGACCAACATCCAGGCCCAGTCAATTTTCTTTTTGAATGATGCCGGGGTAACATTTTTCAGAGTGGCAGCGAGCTGGTTCATGATCGTTACGCCGATTTCTTTTCAGTTAAATCTTCAATGCCCCGGCAGCAATTTTCCGTGACGAAGGACAGCAAACTATCCATGCGGTCATAATTGGCCCGGCAGATAATCTCGCGGCCCTTTTTTTCCTGTTCAATCAAGCCGACTTTGACCAGCTTGGCGATATGATGATGCAGCGTCGAACCCGGGACATCCAAATGCGATTGAATGGTGCCAATAATGGCACCGTCAGGTCCCGCCTGTACCAGATAGCGAAACAAATGGAGACGGGTCACATTGCCCAGTGCCGCCAAGCTATTTGCCGCTTCAACTTGATGTAAATTTTTACTCATTAATAACTATATATCTAGAAATATAGAAATGTCAAGAGATCGGGGTAATAGTTAACAATATAAAAGGTGCCTGGCACCTTTTATATTGTTAACTATTTAATTTGCAGTACGATCTTACCGCGCACATGTTGGGTATCAATCAGATCATGGGCCGCGCCGGCATCGTCTAAAGGTATTTCCTGGATGTTGGGCGCTTTGATCACACCGGCTTCAAATAGGTCGATAATCCTCAACAGATGCGCCCGGTCGCGTTGAACATTTGGCCGCAAGACCGTCACGTCTTCGCGCGGTGGCGATGCGCCTTTCAGCAGCGGCGCAATATAAGCCATCCGCCCACTGGATTTTAAAACCTTGAACGATCTTTGATGCACCTCACCGCCAATCAGGTCAAAGATGACATCAATGTCGTTAAGTACTGTGGTAAAATCTTGGGCGTTGTAATCGATCACTTCATCTGCACCCAAACCCTGTAAATAATCATGATTGATCGGGCTCGCCGTCGTGATGACATGCGCACCCAGATGATGCGCCAATTGCACGGCAAAACTGCCAACACCACCGGCCCCGCCATGAATGAGAATTTTCTCGCCCGCTTGAAGCTTCAAAGTATCTTCAATTGATACCAGTGAGGTTAAGCCCGAGAGCACAATAGCCGCTGTTGAGCTATGAGACAGTGTGTCAGGTTTGTGGGCAACCAAGGCTGCGTCTATTGCCAGCGCTTCACAGTAGGTGCCTTCACTGCCCACCGGCAATACGCCAAACACCGCATCTCCTGGCGAGAACTCGCTGATATTCTTACCGTAGGCCCGGACAACACCAGAGAAATCACGGCCGATAATATAGGGAAAAGTGACATTGCCTGCACCCGGTCCGGTGCCTTGGCGCACCTTGCTATCTGCAGGATTAACGCTGGCGGCGTATATTTCGACCAGTACTTCATTATCGGCTGGTACGGGTTCCGGGATATCAGTGATGTATAGGACCTCAGGTCCGCCAAATTCGTCAATTTGTATTGCTTTCATAAGTTTTCTACATTGCCTCTTGGGTATGCCTTTTTACTGGAATTTAAGTCCGTTTGGGCGTATAGAGTGCGCCACTTTAAAAAGATTATCTACACCTGGGGATAAAGTGTAAAGACAATGGCAAATAAATGGTCGCCCGATAGTTGGCGCAAAAAACCTATATTGCAGGTGCCGGAATATCCGGACCTGGCGAAACTTGAAGAAGCTGAAAAAACGCTTTCGGGTTATCCGCCGCTGGTCTTTGCCGGTGAAGCGCGCGTGCTGAAACGCCAATTAGCCAAAGTTGCCGAAGGCGAGGCTTTCCTGTTGCAAGGTGGTGATTGCGCCGAAAGTTTCCGCGAGTTTCACCCCGATAATATTCGGGATACTTTTCGCGTGCTGCTGCAAATGGCTGTGGTGTTGACTTTTGGAGCAGCCTGCCCAGTGGTTAAAGTCGGTCGTTTGGCCGGTCAGTTTGCCAAGCCGCGTTCCGACGATACCGAAACCATTGATGGTGTTGAGCTGCCGAGCTACCGCGGTGACATTATCAATGGTATTGATTTCATCGATGAAAAGCGGGCACCCGATCCTGAGCGGATGGTGCAGGCCTATAATCAGTCAGCTTCGACGCTCAATCTTTTGCGCGCTTTTGCCCAAGGCGGCTTTGCCGATCTCCATCGCGTGCATCAATGGAATATGGGTTTTGTTGCCGATGATAAGATTGGTGAGCGTTACAAAGACATGGCTGAACGCTTGGATGAATCGCTTAATTTTATGGCCGCTTGTGGTCTGATGTCTGAGACTGCGCCACAACTAAGAGAAACTGAATTCTATACATCGCATGAAGCCTTGCTGCTGCGTTACGAAGAAGCGATGACCCGTATTGATTCGCTGACCGGAGAATGGTACGACACCTCGGCTCATATGCTGTGGGTTGGCGAACGCACCCGGCAATTGGAAAATGCCCATCTCGAATTTTTAAGCGGCATTGGCAATCCAGTTGGCGCCAAAATTGGACCTACGACAGAGCCGGATTATCTGATCCAACTCATTGATCGCCTAAATCCGGAAAATGAACCGGGACGTCTAACGCTGATTTCCCGCATGGGAGCGGATAAAATTGAAGACGCGCTACCGGCTTTGGTTCGTAAAGTTAAAGCCGAAGGGCGAAGCGTCGTCTGGTCATGTGATCCGATGCATGGCAATACAGTCAAAGCCAGCTCCGGCTATAAGACCCGTCATTTTGATCAAATTATCTGCGAAGTTGAAGGCTTCTTCGCCGTTCATAATAGCGAAGGCACTCATCCCGGCGGTGTCCATTTCGAATTGACCGGTCAAGATGTTACCGAGTGCGTTGGTGGCGCCCAGGCGATCACTGAGGCGGACCTTTCGAGCCGTTACCATACCCATTGCGATCCACGGTTAAATGGCCGCCAAGCGCTAGAACTTGCTTTTGCCTTTGCCGATCGTTTGAAAGAAGAACGTGCTAATAATAGGGCAACCGTAATGAAGCAGGTTGTTGGCGTTATTTAGGATCAACCCAAAATGTTTGAAGGTTTTCATCAATCCGATATTGAAACCGACGGCGCCGTTATACGCACTCAGGTTGGCGGTGATGGGCCGCCGTTGCTCCTGCTGCACGGCTACCCGCAAACCCATATGATGTGGCAAAATATTGCCCCGCGTTTGGCAGAAGATTATACAGTCGTGGCGACCGATCTCCGGGGTTATGGTGATTCTTCAAAACCCGAAACGACACCAGATCACGCACCTTATTCCTTTCGCGCCATGGCCAATGACCAAATTCAAGTAATGCAACATTTGGGTTTTGAAGAATTCATTGTCGCCGGTCATGACCGGGGTGCCAGGACCGCTCACCGGATGGCGCTTGACCATCAGCAAAGAATCACCCAGCTCGCGTTATTGGATATTGTGCCGACCTTGACGCTTTATGAGACCGCAGATCAAAAAGTAGCTTCAAGTTATTACCACTGGTATTTTTTGATCCAGGATTTCGATCTGCCGGAACGCCTGATTGGGGCTGACCCGGAATACTATCTCCGCAAAAAAACCGGTCATTGGTCGGCAGGCGATTGTTTCACCGAAGAGGCAATGGCGGAATATATCCGTTGTTTTTCCAATCCTGAAACTATTCATGCAAGTTGCGAAGATTATCGTGCGGCGGCCTCTATAGATCTCAAGCTTGACCGTACTGACCGGGACGCTGATCATAAAATTTCTTGCCCGACACTCATTCTCTGGGGTGAGAAAGGGGCGATGGGGCAGTGCTATGATGTGCTCGATACCTGGCAGGAAAAATGTGAAGACGTAAGCGGCAAGGTGATCCCCGGTGGCCATTTCCTTGCCGAAGAGGCGCCGCAAGAAACCTATCGGGCGCTGTCTGAATTTTATTAATACTTAGCCAAAATTAACCTTAACCCATTTTTTCGAATACGCGGTCGAGTTAAAAACTGTTAAACCGATGTAGTCTTTCTCCAGATCTATCCGCGATTTCGGATCGGCTAATTCGTCGCGTAGATCGGCAAACATTTCATTGGCCAGATTTTGGAAGCCGCCTTCATTAAGTTCTCAATCTTCATCTAACGAGAGTTTATTGTTGACTAGAGGAAGAAACTACTCCGCTCTTTTTTTTATATCTTCAAAGTAAGGTGCAAAAGTCACCAAAGCATCGAAACAAATTTTGTCCCCCGTCAGCGCCTATGGCACTAAATTGTAGTATTTGATAAGAGAGAGTTTCTGGCTCATCGTAACTGTATAGGAGTTATGAATGAGACAGAATATGAGAACCCGGGGTTCTTCGTCCGAGAAGACGGTCAAAGACATCCGCCGCGCGACATGTATTGACTGGGTTATAGGTGTCCTCTAATGCTTACCCGCTCAATTGTTGATGGCCCAACTGGTTGGTATGGTGTTTTTGTTTAATTCGGGATTAGCGGATGACCACGAAACTATCAATAGCACTCGCGCAGATTAACCCAACTGTCGGTGATGTCGATGGTAACATCGTGCTAATTCGTGAAGCGCGCGCCAAGGCCGCGGCCGAAGGTGCCGATATGGTTGTCGCCGGCGAGCTAACCATCAGCGGCTATCCGCCCGAGGATTTGGTGCTTAAACCAGCATTTTTGGATCGGCTGGTGGAAAAAGTAACAGCCCTTGCGGCCGAAACCGATGACGATGGCCCGGCGTTGATTATTGGTGCTCCCTGGCGAGATGAAGGCAAACTATATAATGCAGTTATGCTGCTTAATCAGGGTGAGATCGCGGCGATCCGTTATAAACATCTGTTGCCAACTTATGGTGTGTTTGACGAAGACCGGGTATTTGATCGTGGACCGGTACCGGGACCGATTTCCTTTAAAGGGGTCCGGCTTGGAGTGATGATCTGTGAGGATATGTGGGAGCCCGACGTCACCGAATGTCTTGATGAATCCGGCGCCGAAATTCTGGTGGTTATCAATGGCTCGCCTTTTGAAGTCGATAAACCGGATCAGCGTTTAAATTTGGCGGTGGCGCGGATTACCGAGTCTGGTTTACCCATGGCTTACGTCAATTTGGTCGGTGGCCAGGATGAATTGGTATTTGACGGTGGCTCTTTTGTTCTCTCGGCGGATCGTGAGCTGAAAATTCAGATGCCCACTTTTCGAGCGGATCAGTTAAATACAGTTTGGTCAAAATCGGATCAAGGCTGGGTCTGTGCACCGGGAGAGATTGAACCGGCACGTGACAAAACTGATAAAATGCTGGCTGCAGTTTATCAAGCCATGGTCTTGGGCTTGCGTGATTATGTCACTAAAAACCGTTTTCCGGGCGTGATACTGGGATTATCAGGTGGAATTGATTCTGGTCTTTCAGCAGCCGTCGCTGTTGATGCAATAGGCGCGGATAAAGTTCACTGCGTGATGATGCCATCACCTTATACATCTCAGGAAAGTCTCAATGATGCAGCCGAGCAGGCAGGCATATTGGATATTGCCTATGACACCGTGCCGATACTTGAGGCGATGAAAGCCTTTGAAGGCATGCTGACGCCGGTATTTGGCGAGACCGAAGCTGATACGACGGAAGAAAACATTCAGGCCAGGGCGCGCGGCTTAATTGTCATGGCGATCTCAAACAAGCTTGGTTATATGCCACTCACCACCGGAAATAAATCAGAAATGTCGGTTGGTTATGCGACGCTCTATGGTGATATGTGTGGTGGCTATTCGGTCTTGAAAGATGTCTATAAGACCACTGTTTTTAATGTCTCCCGTTGGCGTAATGAAAATTTCATCACCGGTTTCTTGGGCCCGGATGGTCGGGTTATCCCAGAGCGCGTGATTACTAAAAAACCCTCCGCTGAGTTGAAACCAGATCAGTTTGATGAGGATAGCTTGCCACCTTATGACGTACTTGATGATATTTTAATGAGCCTGATTGAAGGCGAGCGGGCGGTCGTCGATATTGTCGCTAAGGGTCATGATCCGGCAGTGGTACGCCGGGTTTGGCATATGCTGGACCGGGCTGAATATAAACGGCGCCAGGCACCCCCCGGCGTGAAAATTTCATCCCGCGCTTTTGGCCGCGATCGCCGCTACCCGATTACCAATGGCTTCACCAATCTGATGTGGGAGATTGAGGGGGAATAACCAGTTGATTCTCTGCAGTTTTTAATTTTTTGCCTTTGACTGAACCCCTCCGGCATCCACTCTTCCCAACAGATTGTCGAGCATCTCCCGAAGGTCTTCCGATTGGCGGAGCAGTTCATTGGCGGTATCAAGCGCTTCTTTGGAGGCGGTTGCGGCGAAGTCTTTAGCGGTTTCAATAACGTTATTTAAGGTGTGACCAATAGATTGAGTCGCTTTGATCACGCGTTTAGTGCCGCCTTGGATGGTTTCAATGCGGTCAGCGACGGATTGTCCTGACGTTATTAACTTTTAGCTATCGAGGCCGAGCAGGGAGTTGGCAAAATCCTGAGCTTTGAAAGGGCGCAAATCATTGGCTTGTTCGCCCACGCCAACCGCATGCACCGGCAGGCCAAATTTTTCCGCCAGTGAGACCAGCACACCGCCTTTGGACGAGCCATCAAGTTTGGTGACGATTAAGCCGGTGACGTCGATCATTTCCGCGAATATCTCGACTTGCGAGTGAGCATATTGACCGGTAGTCGCATCAAGCACCAGCAGGCTGCTATGGGGAGCGGTTTCATCAATTTTGCCGATAACGCGGATGATCTTCTCAAGCTCTGCCATCAGCTCACTTTTGTTTTGTAGCCGGCCGGCAGTATCGATCAATAGAACATCCGCATTCATAGATTTGGCTTGTTCAAGCGCATCGAATGCCAGCCCGGCAGCATCCTTACCAAGCTCGGTTGCAATCACCGGGCAATTGGTGCGTTCCCCCCAAATTTGTAATTGCTCAATCGCGGCTGCCCGGAAAGTATCGCCGGCGGCTAGCACAACTTTCTTGCCGGCCTGAACGTAATTTTGTGCAAGCTTACCGATGGTCGTGGTCTTGCCAACGCCATTGACGCCGCACACCAAAATTACGTGTGGGCTGTGTCCGGCGTCGGGCTCAAGCGGGATGGCGACCGGCTCCAGGATGGTTGCGATTTCTGCCGCCAGAGCTGTGCGAATTTCTTCCGACGTTACTTCCTGATCAAATCGCTCAGCAGCAATCTTCTGGGTCAGGCTCGCTGCTGTCGCTACGCCCAAATCCGAGGTGATTAAAATTTCCTCAAGCTCTTCAATCGTGGCGTCATCCAATTTGCGGTTGGCAAATAGTTCATTGATGCCTTGGGTGAGAGCAGAGGAAGACCGGCTAAGGCCGGTTTTAAGGCGGGACAGCCAGCCGGATTTTTTTTCTTCATTCATTATGGTGTTAATTCCACAATCAAACCTTCGGGCGAGCTGCCGGTGATCAGAGCCGAGACAATAGCGCCCTGTTCAAATTCCTGGTCCAACCGAACAGGGGCATAGGTTTCGGTGTAACCCTGACTGTTGCGCTCGACTAGAATTTTTGCCGTTTGACCCGGTAGTTTTTCAAAATAGGCGGCAGTAGTATCTTCGCCTTTGCGGCGGAGCTCGGCAGCGCGGGATTTTCGAACTTTGTCTGCCACCTGAGGCATATTGGCGGCCGGAGTTTCGAGCCGGAGTGAATAGGGGAAGACATGAAGATAGGTCAGGCCTGCGTCATCAACCAGCCGCAGGGTGTCTTCGAACATCGAATCACTTTCGGTCGGGAATCCAGTAATGAGGTCAGCACCGAAAACCACTTCCGGCCGCAATCGGCGAATGCGGGCACAAAGATCAATGATATCTTGCCGATTGTGACGGCGTTTCATGCGCTTCAAAATTAAATCACTGCCAGCCTGTACACTCAAATGTATATGCGGCATCAGACGCGGCTCGGCGGCAATTAAATCCATCAGCTGATAATCAATTACAGCGGGATCGAGAGAGCTTAGGCGCAAGCGTTGCAATTCGGGCACGGCGGCCAGGAGGCATTGGGTCATTTGCCCGAGATTAGGGCGGCCTGGCAAATCTCCGCCATAAGAAGATATATCAACGCCAGTGAACACCACTTCCTGATAGCCCTGCTCGGTCAGGTGACCAACTTGATCAATGATGTGATCGATCGGCACCGAGCGGCTGTTGCCGCGGCCAAAGGGAATGATACAGAAAGTGCAGCGATGGTCGCAGCCTTGTTGAATTTGCACAAAAGCGCGCGAGCGCGACTGAAACCCGCTGATCAAATGACCGGCGATCTCGGTGGCCCGCATAATATCTGAAACTAAAATCTTATCCTGTGATTTATCCGGCGAATAACTTTCAATTTTGAGCTTTTCCTCATTGCCCAGCACCTGATCAACCTCTGGCATGGCGCCATATTTGGCGGGTGCGATTTGTGCCGCACAGCCGGAGACGATGATGCGGGTGTCCGGGTTTTCACGCCGCAGTTTTCTAATTTGCTGACGAGCCTGACGCTCAGCCTCAGAGGTCACGGCGCAGGTATTGAAAATCACCGTATTCTCCAAGCCAGCATTTTCAGCCTGCGTTCGCATAATTTCTGACTCAAACGCATTGAGGCGGCAGCCTAAGGTGATGACTTTAGGTGATTTGCTCATGACAACATCCAGGTGCCGGTAAAACTCAATTCGGTTGGACCGGTCATCAGCACATGATTGTCGTTACGCCACTCGATCTTCAAGATGCCGCCATTGAGGTCAACACGGGCTTTGCGGCCGGTAAGATCACGCCGGGCAGCTGCGACCAAGGCAGCACAGGCACCGGAACCACAGGCTTCAGTTTCCCCGACGCCACGCTCCCAAACGCGCAAGCGAATTTGGTTGCGGGAAATGATCTGTGCCGCTTCGATATTTGTCCGGTTGGGGTAAAGCGCATGGTGTTCTAGAAGTGGTCCGACCGTCTCAAGGTCAATCGCTTCTGCATCGGCGACAAAAAATACGGCATGAGGATTGCCCATACCAACGGCAACCGGACTGCTCAATGTCCCTTCATGCATATTGAGAGCGAGCGTATCCATCTCGCTAACCAGCGGAATATCCTGCCATTCCAGATAGGCCGGCCCCATATTGACAGTAATACCAGAAGTCGCCCGGATCGCCGTCAATACACCGCCAATAGTATCTATCGTCGCCTGGTTGGTACCTTTTTCATCCATGATAAGCTGACCAACACAGCGCGTCGCATTACCGCAAACTTCAACTTCTCCGCCATCGGCGTTGCGAATGCGCATCATCAGATCGGCATTTCCTGCGGTTTCTTCGAGCAGGATCAATTGGTCGCAACCAATACCGCGCCGGCGGTCTGCAATCGCCTGCGTTTGGGCCGCATTAATTTCCAGCGGCGTGCCGCGGCCATCCAAAATGACAAAGTCATTGCCGAGGCCGTGCATTTTTATAAATTTCAATGCCGTCATAAGGGGCGATATAGAACCGATAGGGTCAGGAGTCCACCTGATTTCGCGCTTTATGTGAATTTTGGTCCAAAGGTTTTAAGAAAGGCTGTCAGGTGAAATTCTGCCTGGGCCGGCTCGTAGACGTGTTCTTGACCGATTGGGCAGGCGCGGCGAGCCAAACAGCCATTTTGCAAACATACATTTCCCTTAGCCGAGGCCATAAATTCGATACACACCTCGATATCGAAATTGCCAGCCTCAATAGCGTTGACGGGACAGGTCGAAATACAGAACTGTCCAGCACAGTCCACACATGGCGAAGCAGGGATCTCGAATGACGGTAAGTCCAATTTGTCCTTAAATAACAGCACCCCCCGATAGGCATGCCAGAGACCAAATTTCTGGTGAATTAGTGGCCCAAAGGGCGATGGGTATACCGGTTCGGCCTTTTGTGCCCAGGTCAGGATGGGTATATAGGGTGGCCCGTCAAACGGGAAAATCACGGCGGCGTCCAAATCCCCGGCAATTTTCGTCAGTGTTTGACGGGTCCAGCTTTCCAGCGGATTTTTATCCTCTTCTTTAGCGTTTTCAAAAGCCTGCCAAAAATTAAAGCTGGTTTGATTGCCCGCGTTGCCGACGATAATGGCGGTTTGAAAGTCAGCTAAAATGGCGATGTCATTTTGGTCCTCTGAGGTGGGGTGAAATCCGCCGCAACAGCGCAGGCTGTTTTGGCTGAGGCGTTGTTCGATACTGGAATAGTTCATGCCCTATCTTAGCAAAATACAACGGTCCCGGTAAAAGACCAATTTAACCTGGATGACTCACTTGTCGGCTTGGGCGACGGATTCAGTGAGTCGGACGAGAGATTTCTGCATGTCACGGTTGGGCAGATTGAGATATGAATCGAATAGCCGTCGCAACTCCTTGGCTTGGTGAGCATTGAATACCAACTCTCCATTGCCGTTGTTAATCTCGGCGAGATCATCAAAAATGTAATTGGCTTCGACTGAAAAGAACGAACACAATTTATAAATTTCTTGAGCCGTTAAATCATTATTGCCGCTTTTAATCACTTCCAATTGCTTATATGATTTGTTGGCTTATTTAGCGATACGGCTGTGGAAAATTGGTACTTATTTGTTTAAATGAGCGGTCAAATTAGCTTGAACTTTGGGCCAAAGTTTTGATGAATTGAGACAATCTTTTGCGAACATTTTCGTCTGTTACGCGGTAGTAATTGTGCATCAATTCAATGGCCTCGCGTGAAGACATTGGATCTTCTTTGAACGGTACTTGTGGAATATCCGACAAATCTAGGTTTATGATCTCTGATTCACCAAGATTTTCAACACCTTCGAAGAAAAAAGACACATCGACGCCAAGGGTCTTCGAGATTTTAAACAAATTGCTTGCACTTATTCGATTGGTGCCATTTTCATATTTCTGAACCTGTTGAAACGTAACACCGATGGCTTTACCAAGTTTGGTTTGGCTGATTCTTAATCCCACACGCCGAGCGCGAACTCGCGAGCCGACATATTTGTCAATTGGATCTGGACCGTCATCTTTGATTGTTCTTCTTCTCATAAGCGACTCTCCCTCAAGAGCACTATAATATGACAATTATATTTAATCGATTGATTTCTTTACATAAAATTGAAAAATCATACTTTACTACCTAATGATTCGATAAATCTGATCAAATGGGTACAAGCCGAAGAGGTATTGATGTAAACCTACACATCCTTTCGATAATCAGTAATTAAACTGTTCAAATATATATATTTATTTAAGTTTAATACAAATAATATTGCTTAGAATATTATGCTTAAACGGTTGTTAGATTGGCGGATATTTGAAGTGATTTTGATATTCTGGAACGTAAATTTGCCTATTATTAGCTATGAGAATGACGCTGGTTATTCAAACTGAGTACAACTATCAGAAAATTTATAGGATTTGCCCATCTGAAATGTTTTTTTAATGATAAATTGAGGAATGTTTGGAGGGTTGACTTACCAATCATCCCGCCATAAAGTCCGCGCCCTTACGAAGAAAACTATCTTTGTGACGTCTCCAATTGAATTATCCGTCCAGAACTGAGTTGGGTTGGTGAGGGGGCGCCGTCAGTCCGCGAGTTTCGCGCACTGGCGTTTTTTGCTTGTTTGTTTAGGAACGAAAATTGTTTGACAGTTTAAGCGATAGGTTCGGCGATATTTTTAATCGCTTGAAGAAGCGGGGCGCGCTCAGCGAGTCTGATGTATCTGAAGCCATGCGTGAAATTCGGGTAGCCTTGCTCGAAGCCGACGTCGCCCTGCCGGTGGTCAAAGAATTTATCGATAGCGTTAAGGAACAAGCAATTGGTCATGAGGTTCTTAAAAGCGTCACCCCAGGCCAGATGGTCATCAAAGTGGTCAATGATCACTTGATCGAAATGCTGGGTCCGGAAGATGCGGAAATAAACTTGGCGGCCACGGTGCCTGTGCCGATCCTGATGGTTGGCTTGCAGGGTACGGGTAAAACGACAACGACTGGCAAATTGGCCTTGCGGCTTAAAAACCGTGATCGCAAAAAAGTACTGGTCGCAGGGCTCGACGTTGCCCGGCCGGCAGCGCAGGAACAATTGGCGCAACTTGCTAAGCAAGCTGAAGTCGAAAGTTTAGCTTCGGTTTTTGGTGAGCAGCCGGTTGGTATCGCCAAGCGGGCGATGGATACCGGCCGCCGTGAAGGCTTTGACGTTGTTATTCTTGATACCGCGGGCCGTTTAGCGATTGACCATGAGCTGATGAGCGAAGTTGCTGAAATACGCAATTTGGTTGCACCAGCCGAAACGTTGTTGGTGGCTGACGCGTTGTCCGGTCAGGATGCGGTTAATGTTGCCAAGGAATTTAATGAGAAAATCGGCATCACTGGTATCGTGCTGACCCGGGTTGACGGTGATGCCAGAGGCGGTGCCGCACTGTCGATGCGTTCTGTAACCGGCTGTCCGATCAAGCTCATGGGTGTCGGCGAAAAACTTGATGCGCTGGAAAGCTTCCAGGCGGAACGCATCGCCGGGCGCATTCTCGGCATGGGCGATGTTGTTGGCCTGGTTGAAAAAGCCGCCGAAGTCGTTGACCAGGAGAAAGCAGAAAAAATTGCCAAGCGGGCGATGAAGGGGCAATTCACCTTGGAAGACTTGCAAGAGCAATTGGCGCAAGTGAAAAAGATGGGTGATCTGGGTGGCCTTATGGGCATGTTGCCGGGTGTTGGTAAAATGAAAAAGCAGATTGAAGAGGCCAATATCGATGACCGTATGATTGCGCGCCAAGAAGCCATCATCTTGTCAATGACGCCTAAAGAACGGCGCAATCCGAAATTACTGAATGCGAAACGCCGGAAACGCATTGCCGCGGGTTCGGGGACCAATGTTCAAGATGTCAACCGTCTGCTGAAGCAGTATCAGCAGATGAGTTCGATGATGAAGAAGATGGGTAAAAAAGGCATGCAGGGCATGATGCCACCACCCGGGATGAAATTCTAAATGTAAATACAGTAACTAACCAAATTATCCTTTGAGACCGTTATTTCAGAGGGAAAATTAGCAAGAGGAAAGTAGATCAATGGCAACAAAAATTCGTTTATCGCGCGGTGGCGCAAAGAAACGTCCATTTTATCGCATTGTCATCGCGGACTCGCGTAGTCCCCGTGATGGCCGCTATATTGAACGGGTCGGAACTTATAATCCAATGGTCGCCAAAGACCATCCGGAGCGTATCCTGCTTAAAGAAGAACGTATAAAACACTGGTTATCGCACGGAGCTTTGCCAACGGATCGGGTTGCGCGCTTTTTAGGCGATGCAAACATCATTGAAAAACCGGTTCGGGCAGAGCAGACCAAGCAGCATTTGCCGCGTGAAAAAACTTTGGAGAAGTTGCGCGAGAAAGAAGAAGCGCAGAAGGCGGCTCAGGAAGCAGCAGCTCAAGAAGCTGAAGCAGCTGCAGCTGTACCAACCGAAGCCGAAGTTGTTGCTGAAGCAGAAGAAGCGCCAGCCGAAGAAGCACCGGCAGAAGAGGTGTCTGTTGAAGAAGTTCCAGCCGTAGAAGCACCGGCTGAAGAGGTGCCTGTTGAAGAAGTTCCAGCCGAGGAAGCACCGGCTGAAGAAGCGCCTACTGAGGAAGCTGCTGGCGAAGAAGCACCAGCTGAGGAGGAAAATAAAAACGGCTGATATTTATGATAAAATCTTCGGACAAGCGGCCTGACGTAAACCGCGTTTGTATCGGTGTTGTGACTGGGACACACGGCCTGAAAGGGGAGGTAAAGCTCAAAAGCTTTACCGCGGAACCCAGAGATGTCGCAGCTTATGGGCCGGTAGCGAATAAAAGCGGTGAGCAGAGTTTTGAAATTCGTATTCTCAGTAGTAGTCGAAAGGGTTTGATTGCTGAATTAAGCGGAGTTAACGATCGCAACGCTGCTGAGGCTATCCAAGGGACAGAGCTCTATGTGTCCCGGGATAAATTGCCGGAGTTGGAAGAAGACGAGTTCTACTATTCAGACCTTATCGGTCTGCCGGTGGAACATATAGATGGAGGCGCGATTGGCATTGTGAGTTTGGTTGATAACTATGGTGCTGGAGAAGTAATGGAGGTTGAGTTGAAAGACGGAGGAACAGAGATGTTTTTAATGTCCCGGGACGTGGTGCCGGAAATCGATCTCGAAAATGGACGAATTGTGGTTAATCCGCCGACCGAGGTTTATGCGGGTGGGGCCCACGATGATAACGAAACGGAAGAAAAGTAATGGCAAGTACTGGGTCGCAAGATAACTCATCAACTGGCGCTGCCGCTGAACAAGCGTGGCAGGCGACGGTGATGACGTTATTTCCAGAAATGTTTCCGGGATCGTTGGGGCAGTCACTTGCCGGTAAGGCGCTTGAGGATGGCATATGGACAATTAATACGGTGGATATTCGTGAATTTGCCGGTGACAAACATCAGACCGTTGACGACACGCCTTTTGGTGGTGGTGCTGGTATGGTGATGCGGGCTGATGTCATTGATGCGGCACTTAAAACCGTTGTTGACGAAGGATCTGATAGTTCCAAACGTCCGATTGTATATCTGACGCCGCGTGGTAAACCGCTGGATCAGGCTCGGGTTAAAGAATTGGCCGCAATGGCAGGCGTCATATTGCTATGTGGCCGTTATGAAGGAGTTGATGACCGGGTGATTGAAGCTTGGGATATGGAGGAAATCAGTCTTGGCGATTTTGTCCTCTCCGGCGGTGAGCCGGCAGCGCTCACTTTAATTGATGCTTGTGTGCGTCTGTTACCAGGCGTTATGGGCAGTGAGAACTCACCCGAGGACGAAAGTTTTGAAGAGGGATTACTGGAATATCCCCATTACACCCGCCCCCGTGTATGGGGCGGCCAGGAGGTGCCGGAAGTTTTGCTATCCGGTCACCATGAGAAAGTGCGGGCTTGGCGGCAAGCCGAAGCAGAAAAAATTACGGCTGAGAGACGGTCTGATCTTTGGCAAAAATATATAGCTAAGGACAATTTGTCTTCCAGCAAACACTGATAACGGAATTTAGAACACTTATAGTTGAGGATAAGATGATGAATATATTGCAAGAATTAGAGCAAGAGCAGATTGCCAAGCTAGCGGCTGAAAAGACGATGCCGGATTTTGCACCCGGCGATACCATCAAGGTTAGCGTAAAAGTGGTTGAGGGTACCCGCGAACGTATCCAGGCTTACGAAGGCGTTTGCATTGCCCGCAAGAATGATGGGCTGCATTCCTCCTTCACGGTACGTAAGATTTCTTACGGTGAAGGTGTTGAGCGCGTATTCCCGCTGTATTCGCCAAATGTCGATAGCGTGGAAGTAATCCGCCGCGGTGATGTGCGCCGGGCGAAGCTTTACTACTTGCGTGGTCGTCAAGGCAAACGCGCCCGTATTGCTGAGCGTACTGATGGCTATGCGGCTAAACTATCAGCTGAGGAACGGCAATTAGCTCAGGCTGAGAAAGAAGTCGCTAAGTCTGCAGCGCCGAAGAAATCGGCTAAGCCAAAAGCCGAAGAAGCTCCGGTGAAAGCAGTTGAAGAAGCTGTCGAGGAGCAGGTGGAAGAGCAAGTGGAAGAGCAAGTGGAAGAAAAGACCGAAGATTAAATTCGGTCACTTTTCCGGCGCGTTTTATTGATCCGATTATTATAAGTGAGCCAACATTGATGAGCGAAGCAAAGACTCTTTACGACAAAATCTGGGATGCCCATATTGTCGATGAACAAGTAGATGGAACCTGTCTGGTCTATATCGACCGTCATCTCGTGCATGAGGTGACGTCGCCGCAAGCCTTTGAAGGTCTGCGTAATAGCGGACGGAAAGTGAGGCGGACCGATAAAACCTTGGCCGTTGCCGATCACAACGTGCCGACGACGGATCGTAGTGCCGGGATTGAAAACGAAGAGTCGCGAATTCAAGTCGAAGCGCTCGAGAAAAACTGTGCTGATTTTGATATCGAACTTTATTCAATGGACGATATCCGTCAAGGCATCTGCCATGTTGTTGGACCCGAGCAGGGCTTTACTCTGCCGGGCACGACCTTGGTTTGCGGCGATTCTCACACGGCAACCCATGGTGCATTTGGCGCTATGGCTTTCGGCATTGGCACCTCTGAGGTTGAACACGTTCTTGCAACGCAAACTTTGCTGCTGACGAAATGCCGCAATATGCGGGTAACGGTTAATGGCGAACTGCCGCTTGGCATCACCGCAAAAGACATGATTCTTGCGGTGATTGGTAAAATCGGTACCGCCGGCGGTAACGGTGCGGCGATTGAATTTACCGGCGAAGCTTTTCAGTCCTTGTCGATGGAAGGCCGCATGACGGTCTGTAATATGACCATTGAAGGCGGTGCACGGGTTGGCCTGTTTGCACCGGATGAAACGACTTTTGAATATCTCAAAGGCCGTCCGAAGTCACCCAAAGCAGGTGCCTGGGAAACGGCTGTGGAGTATTGGAAAACGCTGAAAACGGACGAAAGAGCAGTCTTCGATGAAGAGATCATTATGGACGCCGCTGATATTAAACCTCAGGTAACCTGGGGTACGTCACCGGAAGATGTCACGACGATTGATGGTCACGTGCCGAACCCGGCGGACGAAACCGACAAGAACCGGCGCCACAAAATGGAGCGTTCGCTCGAATATATGGGCCTCGAAGCCGATATGGCGATGAAAGATATTAAAATCGACACGGCGTTTATTGGTTCCTGCACCAACAGCCGGCTCGAAGATATGCGGGCGGCCGCGGCGGTTGCCAAAGGCCGAAAAATTGCTGATGGCGTCCGCGCCCTGGTCGTCCCGGGTTCGGGTTTGATTAAAGAGCTCGCCGAGCAGGAAGGCCTCGATAAGATCTTTACCGAAGCCGGCTTCGAATGGCGGGAAGCGGGTTGCTCGATGTGTCTGGCGATGAACGCTGATAAATTAGTACCGGGTGAACGCTCGGCCTCGACGTCGAACCGGAATTTTGAAGGCCGTCAAGGACCTGGTGGCCGCACCCATTTGGTGAGCCCTGCCATGGCAGCTGCAGCAGCGATTGCCGGTCATCTGACCGATGTCAGCGATTTGGATTAGGGAAGAGGAAAAGCATTATGGATAAATTTGGAAAACTGACATCTGTCGCCGCTCCTCTGCCGTTGATCAATATTGATACCGACATGATTATTCCGGCACGGTTCTTGAAGACGATCAAACGCACCGGGCTAGGCGCTGATTTGTTTAGCACGTTGCGCTTTAACGAAGACGGCAGTGACCGTGATGATTTTGTGCTTAATCAACCGGCTTACAAAAACGCCGAAATTTTGGTTACCGGTGAAAACTTTGGTTGTGGCTCGTCGCGTGAACATGCACCTTGGGCACTAATGGATTTTGGCATTAAATGTGTCATCGCACCAAGCTTTGCTGATATTTTTTACAACAACAGCTTCAAGAACGGCATGTTGCTGATTAAATTGCCGCCGGAAGACATGACAAAGTTAATGGATGATGCCGAGCGCGGCGCCAATGCGACAGTGACGGTTGATCTGGAAGCCCAGGAAATAACTGGTCCGGATGGCGGCGTCATTAAGTTTGAGATTAATGCCTTTAAAAAGCATTGCCTGCTGAACGGTCTCGATGATATTGGACTGACGCTGCAAAAAGACGACAAGATTGATGATTTCGAAGCGCGCCAGAAAGCCATTCAACTTTGGTAATTGAATTGACTAAATAAAGAGAGAGAATAAGTGCCAGCTAATAAAAAACTTTTGTTCTTGCCGGGTGACGGCATCGGTCCTGAAATCATGACCCAGGTCCGCCGTGTCATTGATTGGATGGATCAACGGCGTTCGGTGACCTTCGATATTTCCGAAGGCCTGATCGGAGGTGCCGCCATTGATGAAACGGGTGTGCCCTTGCCGGATGAAACTCTGGAAGCGGCGCACGGTTCCGATGCTGTCTTGATGGGTGCCGTCGGTGGCCCGAAATGGGAAGTTTTGCCATTTGAAGTTCAGCCCGAGCGCGGCTTGTTAGGTATCCGGAAAGAACTTGGCCTGTTTGCCAATCTGCGTCCGGCCCTGGTGTTTGACGCCCTGGCCGATGCCTCGACCTTGAAGCTCGACATTGTCAAAGGCCTCGACATTATGATTGTCCGTGAGCTAACCGGTGGTATTTACTTCGGTGAACCGCGCGGCGTTGAAGATCTCGGTGACGGCAATCGCAAAGGCTTTAATACGCTAACTTACACGACGCCGGAAATTCACCGTATTGGCCGGGTTGCCATGGATTTGGCAGCCAAGCGTAACAAGCGGGTGTGCTCAATCGATAAGGCCAATGTGTTGGAAGCAACGGTCATGTGGCGTGAGGAAATGACCAAGATTGGTGAAGAATATCCCGACATCGAGCTCAGCCATATGTATGTTGATAACGCGGCCATGCAATTGGTGCGTAATCCTAAGCAGTTCGATGTTATCGTGACGACCAATATGTTTGGTGACATCTTGTCTGATTGTGCGGCGATGCTGACGGGCTCGCTCGGCATGTTGCCTTCAGCCTCGCTTGGCGCATCGGATGAAAGTGGCCGCCAGGCTGCTTTATATGAGCCGGTTCATGGCTCGGCACCGGATATTGCCGGTCAGGGTATTGCTAATCCGTTAGCACAAATTCTCAGCTTCTCGATGTTGCTGCGTTATTCTTTTGACATGTTTGAAGATGCTGATCTGGTTGATCAGGCTGTTCAGAACGTGCTCGATCAAGGTTTGCGGACAGGTGACATTATGGGTGACGGCAAGACCCAGGTTTCTACCGAGGCCATGGGTGATGCGATCACCAAGGAGCTCGATAAACTAGCGGCTTAAATATCTGCCCCTTGAAATGAGAATCACTGCAAGAGGGGGCGTGAATAAACGCTCCCTTTTAAGTATTGGGGGCAAATGGAGAACTAAAATGGGTTACAAATATGCAGTTGTTGGTGCGACCGGCAATGTTGGACGAGAGATTATGAACATCCTGTCGGAGCGGGAAGTGCTGGCTGCGGATGTAACGGCGGTGGCGTCATCACGCTCGGTCGGCATGGAAGTCTCTTACGGCGAAGATGACGTCTTGAAAGTGCACGATCTGGCGGCCTTTGACTTCGAAGGTACTGATATTGTGCTCTCAAGCCCGGGCGCCAAAGTCTCAGCTGAATATGCACTGCGAGCAGCGACGGCAGGGGCAGTGATTATCGACAATACCTCGCATTTTCGCATGGACCCAGACGTACCCTTGGTTGTGCCGGAAGTAAACGCCCATGCACTCGCCGATTTCCGCAATAAAAATATTATTGCTAATCCCAATTGCTCAACCATTCAGTTGGTGGTGGCGCTCAAACCCTTGCACGATCTGGCAGGCATCCGGCGTGTCGTCGTTTCGACTTATCAGTCCGTCTCGGGCGCCGGCAAATCGGCGATGGATGAGCTGTTCAACCAGACCAAAGGTATCTACATGAACGAACCGGAATATAAATTTCAGGAAAATTTCCCGAAATCGATTGCCTTTAATGCGATCCCGCAAATAGATGTGTTCATGGATGACGGCTATACTAAAGAAGAATGGAAAATGGTGGTCGAGACCAAAAAAATTCTTGATCCTGAAATTCGCCTGACCGCAACTTGCGTGCGGGTGCCGGTTTTTGTCGGCCATGCTGAGGCTGTCAATATTGAGTTCGACCGGCCAATCTCAACCGAAGAAGCGCGCGACGCTCTGCGTGAAGCCGAAGGTGTCGTCGTCGTCGATCACCGGGCCGAGGAAGGCTATGTCACACCGACCGAATGCGCCGGCGAAGACCCGGTTTATGTCAGCCGAATCCGCGATGATATAACGGTCGAGAATGGTCTAAGCCTCTGGGTGGTGGCGGATAATTTGCGCAAAGGTGCTGCCCTCAATACGGTACAGATCGCCGAGACGCTGATCCGCGACTATCTGTAAACGTTAATTTTCATAAAGGTGTCAGGCACCTTTTGAAAAATTAAGGATTTGGGCTAGTCGAACATCGCGTCGACATCGGCTTGAGATTGTTTATCTTCCGCCTTACGGCGATTCGGGCCAAAATAGGACCGTGTTTCGACAAAGAGCCGGGGTGCTCGATGACGTTACGGATACGGGCAAACAACGTCCGGGCTGAAAGCGGTTTAATCAGCATTTCGTTGATGCCGGCATCCCGTGCCAGAGTGACTTTGTTTTGTTCGGAATGACCGGTTACCATAATCATCGACACATATTGGTTTGGGTTGTCATCACCGGTGCGTACGAGCTTGACGAAATCAAGATTATCTAGAGGCTGCATTTCCTAGCCGATGAGAATAATATCAGGCCCGAAAGTTTTCATGACCGAGAATTCTTGGGCGCCGTCGGTGGCTTCGGCCATTTCCATGACACCCAAAGCGCACAGCAATTGCTTCAAGATAATCCGCATAAAGGGATTGTCTCCAACGATCAAAAACTTAACCGCACTACTCTATATACATAAATAGGTATTGGTCACGATATACATAAATAGGTATTAGTCACGAGACTTAAAAGAAATAAAGGATAAAATTCACCCGTTAAAACACATCAGTATAATTTAAACTAATTTAGTTAAAAATTTAGGAAGAAAAAAAGAACACCAATAATAACCGGAAAAATAAGAGGCGCCAGGCACGCAAGGCCTGGGATCCTTGTCGTGACGCATCGCGGCGGCGATACTCCTGACGCCTCATAGAGCCGGCCAGGCTCCGAGTACGATTAATAGTCTTCTGCTCCACCGGCTTCCTCGCAACGCGCCCTTGGGAGAGAGGTAGTCGCAAGTTGCCCAATGTGTTTGGTCTAAAATCCGGCTGTTGCCAGTCGGATCATATACCGTACCGGTCAGCGGCCCAATTTAACGGGCTTGCCCTATTTCATAACGCAACGCACTGACCGAGAAGTAGAATGATAATCCGTTGGTCAGGCCACCAAAGCTTCACCACCCTACTGATCCTTTGGTTCGATTTAGTGGTGGCTATCACGGGACCGAAATCTCTTCCTGCCATCACCGTCGATCCCCCGGACCTCAATCAATTCACCACGCCAGAGAGACAAGGCAAATCGCTGGCACCCAAAGTCCTCAGAACCTGATTTTCAGTTTTTACCTGAAGTCCGCAAAGCGAATCCCAAGCTATTAGCTAAAAACCATTCCCCTGGTGCACGCTTCAAAAGAAGCCCACCCCCAATAGGGACCACTTCTCTAAAGGTAAACTTCCAAAGAAGTGCGTTCGAAAGGCCTCCAGCTACGCCTTCAAATCGGCAAACGACTCTCGCGAATCATCTGCTTTTTTGAAGTTGCTTTTCTAGCCTCCTATGCCCAACTTAGCGATCATTCTGATGAAAGACCGGTAAATCAGGTGCCAACTCGGCGCGAAAAAGCAATAAAGACGCTTTCACGTACGTGGAATATTCTGGGTAAAGTGAAATAAATATTCAATAAAAAAATAGTAAAAATATAAAAAAACTGTGTATAAATTGGATATATTTGCACAAATAGTTCACAACTTATCCACAATTGTATCAACAATTCAATAATGATTATGTATAGTTTAATTTTTTATTTGTAAAACTGGTAAAGATAACCAAGTATCAATTTATTATGTAGTGAATAATTCATAAATTTTTGAGTTTATAATTTGATGCTATCTCGAAACTTATAGATTAAGTGTGGTCTTTGGGCTGCGTTGACTTGGTTCAAAGGAGGGGCTAAACCAAATTTTGGTTGTAGTCGTAAGACTTTAATCTTATTTAATAAATGTCGGGGGAATGACCTCTCGGTATAGGGATATTCAGATTTAGGCGAGGCTTGGTCGATGAGTACGGGTAACCGTCCGCTTTCTCCCCATTTACAGGTTTACAAACCACAGATTACCTCGGTGTTGTCGATCTTTCACAGATTTACCGGGGTTGTCCTGGCCGTCGGCGCTTTGATGCTGGCCTATTGGTTAAATGCCGCAGCATATGGCCCGGAAGCATTTGAGCGTACCCAGGCTTTTCTCGCTCATTGGTTTGGCAAATTGTTGTTGTTCGGTTGGACCTGGGCGCTGCTCTATCATTTATGCAACGGTATTCGCCACATGTTTTGGGATGCCTGTCTTGGTCTTGAAATACCGCAAGTGCGTGCTTCGGGATGGTTTGTTTGTATCGCCTCGGTGATTTTAACCCTACTGGCGTGGACCGCCGGCTATGGCATGCTGGGGGGGGCATATTAATGAGCTTACGTTCCGATTTAGGCCGCGTTCGCGGCCTTGGTAGCGCTAATGAAGGCACCGCCCATTGGTGGGCCCAGCGGGTCACAGCCATCGCTCTCATCCCGCTCAGCCTGTGGTTTATTTATTCGGCGGTAACGCTGGTTGGTATCGATCGCGCCGGCTTTAAAATCTGGCTCAACGCACCGGGCAGTGTTTTGCTGATGACGCTATTCGTGATCGCGATTTTTTATCACATGCAATTAGGTCTCCAGGTGGTGATCGAAGATTACGTCCACAATGAGAGAAATAAAATTGTCTCAATGGTCCTTAATAAACTTGTCGCGGTTTTCTTTGCGGTTTCCAGCATTATCGCGCTCATTAAAGTTGCCTTCGGAGGCTAAAAGTCAAAGTGACTAATTCATATGAAATCATCGATCACGTTCATGATGTGATTGTTGTTGGAGCCGGTGGAGCTGGTCTTAGAGCGACACTTGGCATGACGGCTGCTGGTCTTAGTACAGCTTGCATCACCAAAGTATTCCCGACACGCAGTCACACCGTTGCCGCTCAAGGCGGCGTTGGTGCAGCTCTCGGTAACATGCAAGAAGACAGTTGGCAGTGGCATATGTTTGATACCGTCAAGGGTGCCGACTGGTTGGGTGATCAGGATGCCATCGAATATATGTGCCGTGAAGCGGTTCCAGCAGTGTATGAATTGGAGCATTTCGGTGTACCGTTCTCACGGACTGAAGACGGTAAAATTTATCAGCGGCCCTTTGGTGGGCATATGGCTGATTTCGGCAAAGGGGCCTCGGTCGGGCGCGCCGCGGCCGCTGCTGACCGCACCGGTCATGCCATTTTACATACGCTTTATCAGCAATGCCTGAAACATAACGCTGAATTTTTTATTGAATATTTTGCAGTCGATCTGATTATGGATGATGACGGCTCGTGCCGCGGCGTGGTGGCCTGGAACTTGGCTGATGGCACCATCCATCGCTTCCTCGCTCATCAGACGGTACTGGCGACCGGCGGCTATGGCCGGACCTATTTTTCCTGCACGTCTGCGCATACCTGCACCGGTGATGGTAATGGCATGGTGCTTAGGGCCGGCCTACCAAATCAAGACATGGAATTTGTCCAGTTTCATCCAACCGGTATTTATGGTTCGGGTTGTTTGATAACCGAAGGTTCCCGGGGCGAGGGCGGCTATCTTACCAACTCGGAAGGTGATGCCTTTATGGAGCGCTATGCACCGAGTGCCAAAGATTTGGCGTCACGTGACGTGGTTAGCCGTTCAATGACGATTGAGATTAGAGAAAACCGCGGCGTCGGCGAAGAAAAGGATCACATATTCTTGCATCTCGAACATCTCGGCGCTGAAGTTCTGCACCGGCAATTGCCGGGCATCACCGAAACCGCAAAAATATTCGCTGGTGTTGATGCAACCAAGGAGCCGATCCCGGTATTGCCTACGGTGCATTATAATATGGGCGGTATTCCAACCAATTATCACGGTGAAGCGTTGCGCCCAACGACCGATGATTCAGAGGCAATTTGCCCAGGCCTGATGGCGATTGGTGAAGCGGCCTGTGTATCGGTTCATGGCGCCAACCGCCTTGGCACCAATTCACTGTTGGATATTGTTGTCTTTGGGCGCGCTGCTGCTATTCGCGCTGTCGAGACTGTTGATCAAAACAAATCCGTCAAACCGGCGGATGCTAATACCGGTGAAGCAGCGATTGCCCGGCTTGATCGTCTGCGGTACGCCAGTGGCAGTCAAAGCACGGCCGAGCTGCGCGCCAGCATGCAGCGCGTCATGCAAAATAATGCTGCCGTATTTAGAACTTCTGATGTTCTGAAAGAAGGTTGCAGTTTGATAGACCAGGTAGCTGACAATCTCAAAGATCTGAAAGTTAGCGATCAATCTCTGATCTGGAATTCGGATTTGGTGGAAACGCTGGAGCTCGAAAACCTGATGGCGTGTTCGAAAGCGACCATTTATGGAGCCGAGGCCCGGCACGAATCCCGCGGCGCTCATGCCCATGAGGATTTTCCGGATCGTGATGACGAA
The DNA here is from genome assembly GCA_913041095.1 of uncultured Rhodospirillaceae bacterium. Lineage (GTDB taxonomy): Bacteria > Pseudomonadota > Alphaproteobacteria > Rhodospirillales > UBA2165 > TMED23. The sequence continues at coordinate 26,958 of CAJWIB010000002.1, forward strand.
ACTTGGATGAAACATACCTTGTCTTGGGTCGACGATAATTGGAACGTCATACTCGATTACCGCCCGGTGCATGATTTTACTCTGACCGGTGAGGTCGACTACATCAAGCCACGGGCTCGGGTTTACTAGGGCAGCGAGGGTCAAGAAAAAAATGGTTGAATTTAACTTGCCGAAAAACTCTCGTGTCATCAAAGGTCAAACCCATACGGCCCCGGATAGTGCAAAAAATATCAAGAAGTTTAAGATCTATCGCTATGATCCCGATCAAGATAAAAATCCGCAGCTCGACACCTTTGAAATCGATATGGATAATTGCGGGCCAATGGTGCTTGATGCGCTGATCAAAATTAAAAACGAGATGGACCCGACCCTCACGTTCCGACGCTCTTGCCGGGAAGGCGTGTGCGGCTCTTGTGCGATGAATGTCGACGGCACCAACACGCTGGCCTGCACCAAGGATATTGCTGACATCAAAGGCGATGCGAAGATATATCCGTTGCCGCATTTGCCGGTGATTAAGGATTTGGTGCCGGATCTATCGACGCCTTATGCGCAATATACGTCGATCGAGCCTTGGGTGAAAACGGATACGCCGGCTCAGGGCAGCGAACGTTTGCAGACACAGGAAGATCGCGAAAAACTCGATGGTCTCTGGGAATGTGTCCTGTGTTTTTGCTGTCAGACATCTTGCCCAAGCTATTGGTGGAATGGCGACCGTTATTTAGGTCCGGCTATATTGTTGCAGGCCCATCGCTGGATCGCTGACTCGCGTGATGAAAAAACCGGTGACCGGCTGGATAATCTTGAAGATTCGTTTAGGCTATACCGCTGTCATAAGATCCTGAACTGCACCAATACGTGCCCGAAATCACTTAACCCGGCCAAGGCCATTGCTGAAACCAAGAAGCTGTTGGTTGAGCGCATGTAGGCCGGTACGCCACAATATTTTGATAAAGATGGCCGCCGGTCCCCCCCCCGCGGCCATTTTTTAAATTTGGTAGAAATTTATTTTGAAGGTTTCTGGTTTCTAATAGAAGATTAGATTCCGACACGCTTTTGGATCCTGATTTCGCTTATGATTTTTGCAATAAATCTGGGAGGCAGGTTTGAGTGGATTTCTTAGCGTTCTTAAGGATCAATATCACACCTATATGGAGGCGGCATCATAATTTGCCATTTCTAAAAGCGACGATGGCAGCCTGTGCCTTGGTTGCGACGGCGAATGGTGAGGTGAATTTTCCGAGCGCGTTCGCGTCGACTAGATCATTGAGACCCTAAAGGCCTTGCATGTTTACAATCCTCATTAGGTGGTTAATATTTTTTTCCTGTAAAATTTCCCCAAGGACTCTGTGTTCCCCGTATTTAATATATAAGAATTGTTAACACTAATGAAGAGTAAGCTTTCTGTGAGAACCTCGTGATTGACGGTATATCAACAGGTATCTGATTGAAATAACGGGCGTCAATTCTCAGTCACATATAGTTGTAGAAGGATTTTAAATCGCTTTACTTCGCGGGTTGGCAGTCTTAAGTAGCGACTTATGTCGAATGAAGCTCAATCTGGCCCGCTTTTTACCTACCGCGCCCGCGTTGCCGCCGGTGATCTCCATCCGGATCCCGCCCAAGAGCTTTTGGCGGAGAAACTACAAAGCCTGCATCGCGCGCTCAATGGCTACCAGCCGTCTTCCGGTCAGGCTGGCTGGAAAGATCGCTTTGGCCTGAACAGCCGCCTCGGCCGGCGCCGGGAAAAGCCACTTCAAGGCCTTTATATTTTTGGTGATGTTGGACGCGGTAAATCCATGTTAATGGATTTGTTTTATGAATCAGCTCCGGTTAAGCTCAAGCGCCGGGTTCATTTTCATGCATTTTTGCAGAACGTTCACAACCGGTTTCATGATTTTCGGGGGGAAAATAGCGAAGGTGGTGACCCGATCCCTAGCGTCGCCGCTGCAATTGCCGACGAGGCCTGGCTGCTGTGTTTCGATGAGTTGCAGGTGGTAAATATTGTCGATGCGATGATTTTAGGACGCTTGTTTGAAGGCCTGCTTGAGCGTGATGTGGTGATCGTCGCGACATCCAACCGTCCACCCGGTGATCTTTACAAAGATGGCCTGCAGCGCGAGAAATTTCTGCTCTTTATTGATCTAATCTACGAGCATTTGGATATTCTGCAATTAGGCGCGGCGCGCGACTACCGGCTTGAACGTATGCTCGGTATGCAGGTCTTTCATCAGCCGCTGGATGACGAGGCGGTTAAAGACTTGGATCAATACTTTGCTGATCTGACCGAAGGCTACACCGCTGCACCAGATAAAATTGAAGTCAAAGGCCGGATCGTTGAAATTCCGCTGGCGGCGGCTGGGGTCGGGCGAACCAACTTTAATAGTTTATGCGCTAAAGCTTCAGGTCCGGCCGATTATCTTGAGATCGCGGAGCGTTATCACACGCTTATCCTGGATGATATTCCGCGCATGGATGAGGCCCTAAAAAGCGAGGCGCAACGGTTTATTACCTTGATTGATGCGCTCTATGAAAACAAGGTCAATTTCATTTGTTCGGCCGATGCACCACCCGATGAATTATACGTCTTGGGAGAGGGCGCTTTTGAGTTCGAGCGCCTGGTTTCGCGGTTGATGGAAATGCAGTCAGAAGAGTATCTCGCTTTGCCTCATGGAGCAGCATAGGTGAAAAAGCTACCTAATCTCGTTTTTTGCCACTTACCCTATTGAAATTTCATAATTTTATTAACATTTGATCATATGAGTGTGACGCAGTGGCTTTCCTCGCCGGCTTGTGGTTCTGTGATGAATGAAAGTGAGGCGGGTTTACGGAGATGGCTTAATTTCTTCAATGTCTTAAAGGAGTTAG
>CAJWIB010000003.1 GCA_913041095.1 uncultured Rhodospirillaceae bacterium
ATTCGATGTTAAGTTCTGGCAGCATGGATCTTATGAGCATCCGGGACAGCAATTTTATTACTGTACGCCAGCTTTTGTTACTGCGGATGAAACAGCGAGTGTTGGCGATGATCTGTTGACGGCAGGAAGTGATGAACGCGTTTTAAATTAAAAACTTATCTCACGTAATATAATGGCTACCATTCGGCTGGTTGCCAATTTTCCGCATGACTGTAAATTAAAGGGTTAAGACGCGAAAGTTGTTATGCCGTTAAACGCCACGGCGGTGAGCGTGGAATCCGTAGCAGCTGATTTTGCCGATACCAGCAGCTAAATTATTTTTGAGATGATCAACTAAATTATTTTTGAGATGATCAATTTGCCGGCTAAATTCACCATTGATTATCTGGATCACTTGAGAATTTTGGTATTTTCGTTCTGCCGGGAATATATCACCAGCCAAGCCCGGCCTGGACCGATTTTTCGATTTTCACCAACTGTAATTTCCAAGATGTGAGCTTTGATCTTAAGAATAAGGTGTGGCCACCTGATAAAATCCAGCTCATCTGGGAAAGTTTTGTCAGTCGTCCAATCTTAATCGCCTAACGTCCTATATATTAGGCGCAGCGTCGACAGAAATTCAAGATTTGACAAATAGCCTTGGTTTTAAGTTCGTCGCCGGTAAAGCGATCAGTTAAAATTAGTTAGACCGCAGCTTAAAGCGCTGAATTTTCCCCGTCGCCGTTTTTGGTAAATCTTCAACAAAGTTAAACCAGTGCGGATATTTATAACGGGCCAAGCTTGATTTGCAGTGCTCCAGTAATTCGGCTTCTAATTCTTCACCCGCATCTGCTGCATCGTTGAGCACGATAAAGGCTTCGGGTTTAATCAGTTTCTCATCATCTTCGCGGCCGACAATGGCAGCTTCGAGGACTTTCGGATGTTCGACCAGCTTACCTTCAATCTCGACCGGTGAGCACCAGATACCGCCAACTTTCAGCATGTCATCGCTGCGTCCGCAACAGAAGAAGAAGCCATCTTCATCGACGTAATAAGTATCGCCGGTATACATCCAGCCATCGCGTAACGCATCGGCCGTTTTCTCCAGGTTGCGCCAATAAAGCTTGAGCAGTGAATCACCTTTAATCATCAGCGCGCCGGTCTCGCCAGCCGGTACTTCCTGGCCTTCATCATCAACAATTTTTCCTTCATAGCCCGGCACGGCCAAGCCGCTGGCACCCGGCTTAATATTGTCAATGCGGTTTGATAGGAAAATATGGAGGATTTCCGTTGTGCCAATACCGTCCAGCAGTGGAATACCGGTTTTATCCATCCAGCGTTTTAAAAGGTCTGGTGGCAAAGCTTCGCCGGCCGACGTGCAAACACGTATTGACGACAAATCTGGCTCGCTGTTCTCCATTGCCTTTAACTGGGCAGCGTAAAGCGTCGGTACACCGTAATAAATTGTCGGCTTAAAAGTCTCGATAACTTCATGAACCGCATCCGGCGTTGGAGGGCCGGGATAAAAGACTGCTTCAGCACCAACCCAAAGCGGGAAGGTCATGCCATTGCCCAGGCCATAGGCGAAAAACAATTTGGCGGCAGAAAAGCATATATCAGCTTCCGTGATGCCCAATATACCGACGGCGTAATGCTGACTGGTGACGACCATATCTTTATGCGCATGGACGACACCTTTTGGCCCACCCGTGGTGCCGGAAGAATAAAGCCAAAAACAATCACCCTCCGGACTGGCGGGTGAGGGGGTTAAATCAGGTGAGGCAGAGGCCATGTGCTTGGCTAAAGTATCGCCGTCGCCTTCTGTTAATAGGGCGACTCTAGGTTTGTGTGGAGATTTCTCCAGCGCGGCCATAACTTCGCCGGAAAATTCCGCCGAATATATTACCCCGGCAGCTTCCGAATTCTCAATCATATAAGCGTAGTCTTTAGCAACCAAAAGGGTATTGATGGGCACTGGGAGAATGCCGGCCTTAATCGCACCCCAAAACACATAAAAAAATTCCGCGCTGTCTTTAACCATCATTAGAACGCGATCATCTTTTTGAACACCTAGATCAATAAGGGCGTTGCCAGCGCGGTTCACATGTTCAGCCAATGTTGCGTAAGTGACTTCACCGCCATTGTGCACACGAATGGCAATTTTATTACCCCGGCCTTCATCCAAATGCCGGTCAATAAACGGCACAGCAACATTGAAGCTTTCAGAAAAATTAATACTTGCTGGTGTGGTGGAGGTATCTACGGAAACAGTGTTGTCAGACATGCAAAACTCCTTTTATGCGGCGCTTAAAAACAATTAAGCCCCAATCGCGAAATGATAATAACGCAATTGGGGCTCAGCTGAATTGATTTATATCTAGTTTCTAATGGAACTTGATATATTCGAAATCTGGGTCTTTGCCTTGGATACCGCGCGCCGGCGCCGCAATCCATCCGGCCAATTTACCTGGCTCGGTAACAGGCACCATTAAGCTTTCGACGAAGGCGCGATCTTCATCGTTTGGCAGCCAATTACCAACATTTACATCCCACTCTTCTGGTGAAATGATATTGCCTTCAAGATCAACATTAATGTCAGCAAAGGTGCCTATATTACGGTGGAAAGCCTGGTGCGGCAGGGTCAGGGTGAAATCGATGCCAGCCCCGGTGAGCGTTTTGTTCCAGCGATCGACGCCACGCTGACAGTCATCACGATAATCGTCGCGCAGACGTTCATTGATCGCCGTCAAAGCGAAGGTATCCGTGCGGATAATACCGCTGCCATTGATTTCCGGAACTTTGTAAACATCGTTATCCAATTGATGGTCATCATCGATTTTCATTTCCTGGAAACGTCCTTTGAGGCCCATATTGTAGAAATTAGCCGCATTGGTGGATTTTTCCTGGCCAAACAGATCGAGGCAGACAGAGAAGTGGAAGTTCATCCATTTTTGGATGAGCACCAAAGGAATGCCGCCATATTGGGCAACGTCCATGGTGTCATGCTCTTTGACCAGTTCCGCGCTACGTTGAACGACACGGCCAACTCCAGTTTCGCCAACGAACATATGGTGGGCTTCTTCGGTGAGCATGAAGTTGCAGGTTCGGGATAATGGATCAAAGCCGGATTCAGCCAGTGCGCTCAGCTGGAACTTGCCATCCCGATCCTGGAAATAGGTGAAGCAGAAGAACGATAACCAATCCGTCGTCGGAATGTTAAAGGCTTCAAGGATGCGAGGTTTGTCAACATCACCGGAATGGCGTTGCAGCATTTCCTCAGCTTCTTCGCGGCCATCTCGACCAAAATAAGCGTGCAGCAAATAAACCATCGCCCAGAGATGGCGGCCTTCTTCGACGTTCACTTGAAACAGGCTGCGCAGATCATAAAGCGATGGGCAGGTGCGACCGAGTGCGCGCTGCTGCTCAACCGAAGCCGGTTCAGTGTCACCTTGAGTAACAATCAGGCGGCGCAGCTCAGCGCGGTATTCGCCGGGCACTTCCTGCCAGGCCGCTTCGCCTTTATGGGCACCGAAATTGACTTTGCGGTCCTCCTCTTTATCGGCCAAGAAAATGCCCCAGCGGTAATCCGGCATCCGCACCATATCAAAATGGGCCCAGCCTTTGGCGCTGACATCAATAGCGGTGCGCAGAAACACTTCATAGTCGTGACTTTCGACCGGGCCGAGTTCGTTCCACCAATCAAGGTAAGCCGGCTGCCAGTTTTCCAGCGCCCGCTGGAGGCGGCGATCATCAAACAGGTCGACGTTGTTTGGAATTTTTTGTGAATAATCAATCTTGCTCATAATTACACTCGCTTTATATCGAAATTAGCTTGTTTGCCGGTGCCAAACAGTTTGAGGGCACCTTCATCACCGACCGCATTGGGGCGCTGGAAAATCCAGTTTTGCCACGCGCTCAAACGGCCGAATATTTTAGTTTCTAGGGTTTCTGGTCCAGCGAAGCGGAGACTAGCTTCCATGCCGGTCAAGGCATCGCCGGAATAGCTGGCGCGTTCTTCAATGGCGATACGAACTTCATCTTCCCAATCGATGTCATCAGGAATAAAGGTGACGAGGCCGAGATTTTCGGCGGCTTCGGTATCCAATTTATTGCCAATCTCAGCTTTGATACCGGCAATTTTATCTTCCTCACTGAGGAACCTGGTTTGCAGTCGGCTGAGATTATTGCACATTGGCAGTGCCCCGAAATTCATTTCAGTCGGTTGCAGTGTTGCCGCGGCAACGTTGGAACCTTCGAAAGTGCCATCGAGCATAAAGCTGCGATCGGCAGCCAAGACCAGTTCCATCAGCGTGCCAGTGAAGCAGCTACCCGGTTCAACCAGCGTGATAACGCTGCGGGATGAAACATCCAGGCGTTTGAAAGTCCGTTTAAGATACAACGTGATCTCATGAACCAGCCAATCGTCGGCATTGCCGATCAAGGCTTGATCGGCAGCAGCAACGAAATCTGCGTTACCTTCTGTTTTAAAGACCCAGGTTGTGATCTTGTTTTCATTGGTCCGCAGGTGCAGAATTAAATCATCAAATTCTCGGGCGAAGGCGAGGGGCCAGAAATCAACACCGGCGGCATAAATAGCCGTGGCGTCCTGTTCAGGTTCTTTCTCAGGACCATGCACGGTGATTTCTGCAGTGAGCCCATCCCGGTCGATTTTGACCGAAATGTTTGAGTAGTTAATCTCGTCACCTGTGATTTCACGTTTCAGCGGTGTTAGTTCAATACCTATAGCATCGTCCGGACGCGACGAATCTTTGGCAAACTCCTCAGCCCGTTCTTTGGCGGTTTCGATGAGCTTCGAACGCGGCACCAATTCATCAACGAAATTCCATTGCTTAGCGCGCTTGCCTTTTAGGCCTTCGTTAAGGGTGCAGAAGTAATCAGCGTGATCGCGGCGCACGTTGCGCTTGTCAACTACCCGCGTCAGCCCGCCAGTACCCGGTAAAACTGCCAATAACGGAACTTCCGGCAGGGATACGGTGCTCAAGCCGTCATCAATCAACATAATATGGTCAGTTGCAAGAGCGAGTTCATAGCCGCCACCTGCTGCCGTACCATTTACCACGCAAATATATTTCTGATCAGAATTAGCGGTTGAATCTTCGATACCATTCCGGGTTTCGTTGGTGAATTTACAGAAATTGACCTTGTGGGCATGGGTGGAGGTACCGAGCATGGCGATATTAGCGCCGGCGCAAAATATGCGGTCTTTTGCTGAGGTGATGATGACGCTTTTAATTTCCGGATGCTCAAAGCGTAAACGCTGGGTCGCATCGTAAAGTTCAATATCGACGCCCAAATCATATGAGTTCAGTTTGAGCTCGTATCCTGGGGCCATGCCGCCATTTTCGGCAACGTCCATTGCCAAAGTCGCAACCGGTCCATCGAAGGAGAGTTGCCAGTGTTTATACTGGCTGGGGTTCGTTGAAAAATCAATCATCCTACCGTCTTATCCTCTATTTTGATGCCAAATAATATCTGACTATTAATTACAATTATTCAAAAGAATGATGTATAATACCTTGATTTCAGCTATTTATTCCGTGTAACACAAGCTTTTGGAAATCTTTTCGTAAATCGGTACCAAAATACCTATTTACATATAGAGCGCCTCGTTGCATTGTGTCAATAGACAAAATTGATCTAAATCAATTTTATACCTAAGTGATTGAATCAAAGAGAACTATGAACACAGAAACACAATTTTTGCAGGTAAATATTCGTCCAGCCAGCATTGATGACTTGCAAAAAGTCGTCGATTTGGACGCCGAAATCACGGGTTTGGAGAAAAAGGAATATTGGGAAAATCACTTTAATCGTTTCGCCGAACGCAATGGGCGGTATCTTATGATCGCCGAGTCGAAAACTCCCTGCGAGTTTCTGGGATTTATTGTTGGTGAGGTAAGTGGATGGGAATTTGGCTCAAGGCCCTGCGGTTGGGTATTTGTCATTGGTGTTGCGCCCTCCCATCGTGTCCAAGGCATCGGCGAGAAATTGTTCAATGCCATGTGTGAGGTTTTGAAGGCTGATGGCGCCGATTCGGTACGGACTATGGTTGGACGGGATGATCAGCTCAACATGTCCTTCTTTCGTTCGCAGGGCATGATGGCCGGACCCTTTATTGAATTGGAAAAACCTCTTTTTTAGTAGAATCATGATTGGAGAGCATAGGTGAAACTGCAAAAAGCCACCCAATACGGATTATATGCGGTTTTGGAACTTGCCCGAGATCCGTCCCACCAATTGTCGGCAACGCATATCGCCGATATCTATGGCATATCATCCAATCACCTTGCCAAAGTATTGCGTGATCTTGGCCGCGCCGGCTTGGTTAATTCGGTGCGGGGTGCCGGTGGTGGTTACCGTTTCTCCGGTAATTCTAAACGAACAACCCTGATGGATGTTATCAATATCTTTGAGGAAATTGGCAGTGATTCGACCGCAGCTGCTGATCCCGGAGATGCAACCGATATCGGTTGCGCGCTGCTGTTAGTGTTGGGTGAAATCGATGATATCGCTCGGGCGACCTTTGGCTCAATCACCTTGGACACACTATTAAAAACCATGCACTGGCAGCGAGAGCGGGAAGAGAAGTTACAGAATCCAGCTGTTGTTTAAAACTGTTTAATTTAAGCAGAATTGGTTTTGGCTGCTTCTATTCCATTTTTTCAAGTTTTATTAAATCAGAGAATTTACGGGAAATAGTAAGTTGATGCTAAATCAATGTATATTGATAATGGGCATTTCCGGTAGTGGGAAGACAACTACTGGTAAATTATTGGCTAACAAAATTGGTGGTGATTTTTTAGATGCCGATGATTTGCATCCACGTTGTAATATTCAAAAAATAAAAAATGGCTACTCTTTAACTGATCAAGATAGAGCCCCATGGTTGGAAGAAATTATCTCTGCAATTACGAATTATCATCGTCAATAAATTCTGGTTATCGCCTGTTCTGCTTTAAAAAAATCCTATCGGGAAAAAATGGGTCGGCAAAACTACACTCTCGTCTTCTTAGATGGTTCAAAAACTCAAATTTCAGAAAGGTTGGCAAGTCGAGAAAACCACTTTATGCCTCAAACTCTTTTAAAATCACAATTTAACGATCTTGAGAAACCCTCGACCGCTTTAAATATTTCTATTTCTGATACGCCAGATGAGATCGTGCGGATCATAATACGCGAACTAGGGATATTTGACGTGCAAAGGAACTGATACTGTTTCACTCTGCCGGTTGATTAATTTCCGAACAACTGCACCAGGAAGAGCGTCAAACCCGGGAACGCGACCAGCAATGCGACTCGAACCACGTCGGAGGCAATGAAAGGGGCAACCCCTTTGAAGGTCTGAGCGATGGGAATATCTTTCGACATCGAATTTATGACAAACACATTCATGCCGACTGGCGGGGTTATTAACCCGGTTTCGACAACGATTAGGGCAACGATGCCAAACCAGACTTTTACGTCTTCTGGATTCATACCGAAATCCATTGCCTCCAGGATCGGCCAGAAAATTGGAATGGTCAGGAGAATCATCGACAGAGAATCCATGATGCAGCCACCGAGCAGATAAAAGAACAGAATTATTGATAATACCAGCAGAGGCGATAATTCAGCATCGCCGATCATGGCTGCCAATTCTTGTGGTAGCTGGGTCAACGCTAAAAACACGTTGAGGACATCAGCGCCAAGAATGATCAGAAATATCATCGCGGTGGTCTGGCCCGCACTCATGACGCAATCGATAAACCCTTCTCTGCGCATGCCACCGTGGAAGTAAGCCAGTGCGCCCGTGCCAATAGCGCCAAATGCTGCGCCTTCCGTCGGCGTGAAGACGCCGGTATAAATGCCGCCAATTACGATGATAAAAATCAGCACGACGGTCCAGATTTCTTTTAATGCGCTCCATCGTTCGGAGCGAGTGGACTTTTCACCGGAGGGGCCGGATTTAGGCGAAACCCGTACATAAATGAAGATGACGATCATGTAGCCGAGCGCGGCGATGAAGCCGGGGATGAAAGCCGCCAAGAACATGGTGGCGATATTGGCTTCGACGAGGACTGCATAGATCACCAGAATGACAGATGGTGGAATTAAAATACCGAGGGTGCCGCCGGCAGCCAACGCTCCGGTCGCCAGAGCACCGGAATATTTAAATCGTCTAAGTTCGGGAAGGGCTACTTGACCCATGGTGGCTGCCGTGGCGAGAGAAGATCCACAAATTGAGCCAAACCCGGCGCAGCCGCCGATCGCGGCCATCGCGACACCGCCTTTTTTATGACCGAGAAAAACATTTGCTGCATCGAACAAGGCTTTGCTCATGCCGGCGTGGGTGGCGAATTGCCCCATCAACAGGAACAGCGGGACGACGGAAAGATCATAAGTGGAAAAACGCCAATAGGCGGCGCTGTTGAAATAATTCAACAGGGGGGTCCAGCCCGCGAGAGTTAAATAACCTGCAACGCCAACGGTAATCATCGCAATAGCAATTGGCAATCTGAGCGCAATTAGCACCAGCAGGACGCCGAGCATGATGAACCCGAATTCCAAGCCTTCCATTATAATTCGCTCTCAAGTGGATTATGCTCGACCCCGGCTTCATAGTAATGCTGCCAAATGGTGTAAAAGGTGGCCGCAACGAGGAGCACCATACTGGGCATGATAAAAATAAAAACGTAGGCGCGAGGAATTTGCAGAATGACGGTTTGTTCATTGGTGGCGAGGAAATCCAGACCGCCAACCCAGAGACGCCATGTCAGTAAGACTGTAATCGCGCTATAAATTATGGCACTGATTGAATCAAGAATTCCTTTGGTGCGGGGCGATGAATTATAGGTGAAAAAATCTACCAGCACATTGCCCTTTTTAAGTTGGCAATAGGGCAGGAAGGAAAAAACCGCAACGGCACAGGCCATTTCGACCAATTCGAAATCACCCGGTATCGGTGAATTAAAAAAGTATCGTCCAATAACACTGCCAACGGTAAGAATACCGGCGGCAGTCAAACAAGCTCCGCCAATAATAACCAGTGCCCGCGCTAAACGAAATAGCACCCGGCCAATTGGATCAGGCCGGGTGCTGGTCTCTGTTTCGCCTGTCATAGGCTAAGTATTAGTCGATTGTACGGTATCAATCGAGCCTATTTTGAATATTTATCAATTAGGGCGTTGGCTTCAGCTAACAAGGCTTTACCGTTATGCCCTTTCTTGGTGACGTCGGCGACCCAAGCTTGCTGAATTTTAAGCGCCGAGGTTTTAATCGTTGCAACATCTCCCGCCGGCAATGAATAAAATTTATTGCCCCGTTTTACGGCTTTGGCTTTGAAGACGTTTTCAATTTTGTCATAAGATTTACCAACTTTCGCGGCAATATTCATGCCGGTATTTTTATCGACGACTTTTTTCAAATCTCCAGGCAATCCGTCATAGAACTTTTTATTCATACCCAAGAAGAAGGTTGCCGCAATCAATCCACGCGGTCCTTTGACCAGGGTGTGGTTGGGGGCGATTTCCTGAATTTTGAAAGGAATAACGATTTCCCACGGCAGGACTGCGCCGGCTACCACACCTTTAGATAGTGCTTGTGGTACTTTCGGCACCGGCATAAAGACCGGCGTTGCACCAACGGATTTCAAAAGCTCACCCATACCACGGTTGGTGGCGCGTACTTTCAGGCCATTAAAATCGCTGATCGATTTAATCTGATTTTTTACCATATGGATTTTGAACCGTGCAGCGGTGTGGAACAGCAACGGATGAACGTCCTTATATTCTTTCTGCAGATGCTTATCAGCAAACGCCTGAAAGGCCTGAGTAGTGGCTTCGGCGGTTGAGACCATAAATGGTAGATCGAATACCGAGGTCAGCGGAAAGCGGCCACCGCTATAACCAGGCAGCGTCCAACCGATTTCGGTGATGCCATCTTTGATCTGATTAAATACTTGCGGTGGGCTACCGCCGAGGGACATTGAATGATAGACTTGCGCTGAAATCCGGCCACCGGAATCTTTTTCTAGGGCTTTTTGTAATGGTGTTAGCAGGAAAACATTAACTGGTGCTTTTGGTGGCGTCTGGTGGTGAAGTTTGATTTTAAAATCAGCCGCCGACACAGTATTGACACCGAACGCGGCGGTCATCGCTACGGCACCTGCCAAAAATGGCAACTTAAATTTTTTCATCGAAAGTTCCTCCCAATAAAGATTGTAATTCATTAACGCAGTACTGTGGCACAAACTGCCCGACACAGCCACCAATTATTTGCAAGTGTTTCACATTAAAAACAACGGTGTTCTGTGACTAATTCTCAACAAATAATTAGATTGATAATCACCAATAATTGAGTAGCCGGTGTTCCGCGCAACCACAATCGGAAAAAAAAGCGTCCACGGCCCAGTTTGGTTTAAAGCAGTTGTTCCTCTCGCAGGGCTATGGAACTATAATATCAGTGGACCCATGGTGAATTTTGAATCGATATATCGACGATCTAGTAATCGTCTCATATCCGCAGTTTTCCTGGCTTTATTTGGAGTAGTTTTGGCCTTAACGCCGGTTCAAGCTCAACAGAAGCCTCTGCGAATCGGCGCCTTCCTGTCGCTGATGGGACAGGGATCCTTCCTTGGTGCACCAGCACTTGCGACCCTTAAACTTTATATCGATCTTTTGAATCTCCAGGGTGGACAGTGGGTGCCGATTGAATAGAGTATATTTAGGTGACAGCATACTTTTTTATAGAATTAGGAGACAGCTTACTTCATTGCAAAAAAGTAACCCGGGTTAGATTAGTTATGGACAGACATAAAGGATAATAGATGAAAGTACTCGCTGTCATTCCGGCCCGCTGGGCATCGACCCGCTTTCCCGGCAAACCGCTGCAGGAAATTTGCGGCAAGGCGATGATCCATTGGGTGTGGGATCAGGCCATCCAGGCTGAAAGCGTTACGCAAATAGTGATCGCGACAGACGATGACCGCATCGCCGAGTATTGCCACGCCAATAATCTTGAGGTGGTGATGACCGCTGATAGCCATCCGACCGGCAGTGACCGTCTCGCCGAAGTTGCCCAAAAAATCGAAGCAGACGTATATGTCAATGTTCAAGGTGATGAGCCCTTGATTGAGCCGGCAACCATTGATGCAGTTACGGAGTGTTTGCTGAAAGCGATGGAGCAGAGGATTGAAGTGGCGACCGGCTATATTGAAGGAGCCACCGATGCGCAATTGGATGACCCTTCAGTAGTTCATCTGGTGCCTGCTCTTGATAATAGCGTTATCACCTTCTCACGGCTGCCGGTGCCGTATCCAATGGCGGAGACGATGCCACGGACGGTTCATGTCGGACTCTATGCGTTTACCCGTGAGGCGTTGCTGCGTTTTCCCGAACTTGAACGAGGACCAGTAGAGCGCGCCGAGAGCATTGAGGTGATGCGCTATCTTGAACATGGCTTTCGCATCGTCTGTGTGCCGGTTGAGCCGGGCTCTATTGGAGTCGATACGCCGGAAGACCTGGCCGAGGTTGAAGCCATATTGGAGGCAAAAGTGTGAGTAAATTATCCGAACAGCAATTTATGGGGCGCTTGGCCGGGCTGAAGTTATTATCGCTTGATACTGATGGCGTCCTCACAGATGGTGGTCTTTATTACACCGATGACGGTGCTGAGTTGCGCAAATTTAATGTCAAAGACGGTATGGGCATCAAACGGGCGCAAAAAAGTGGCGTTAAAATTGCTATTATCACCTCCAGTTTGACGCCGGCGATTGCGCATCGGGGGCAGCGCCTGGGCGTCGATTATGTCCAGCTTGAATGTGAAGATAAATTGGCATCAATCGTCGAAATTTGTGACAGCTTGGGGATCGATTTGGATCAAGTTGGTCATGTTGGTGACGATCTCAATGACCTTCCGGTTTTGGCAGCTGTCGGGTGTCCGATGTCTGTAGCCGATGCGACAACCGAAGCCATTTCTGCTGCCGTTTATGTAACCAAAAAGAAAGGCGGCGATGGCGCGGTGCGCGAAATTTGTGATCTTATCGTTACAGCGAAGAACGCTGTTTAGGCAGAAGGTGGTGAAATGAGCACCATCATGAAGCGATCAAAAACGTAGCTGAAGCGATCGCCCGTAATGGATAATTCTAAAAATTCATATGCGCGTCGTTTCAGCAAGATCGGCACTACCGATATCACACGAAATTAACGATCCTGTTATATCGTATAATTTCTAATCGAAATCTTAATAGGTGTCATTGTCTCAGATCAAGCAGGTAGATGTCCTGATCCGACGAGACGCCTGATTTCAATGGCTGGACAACGGTCCATGACCATATTGAGCCCAGCGGTCTCAACTCGCTCAGCCGCTTGATCACTGCGAATTTCAAGCTGCATCCAAATGGTATCAATGCTTTTCTCAGCGGCGAGGGAGATCGCTTCATTTGTGATCTCGACGGCACCGGTAATATTGCGGAAGATATCCACCATCTGAAAGTCATCTGGAATTTCGGCGAGAGTGTTATAAACTTTTTCGCCGTGGATGAAGTCATCATTTTTACGCGTGTTCACCGGGATCACCCGGTAGCCCCGATCCTGAAGAAACTTCATCACCCGATAGCTGGCTCGGTGCGGTTTAGGGCTGGCGCCAACCATGGCGATGCTCTGAACGTGTTTGAAGATGCTGGCGATGTGCTCGTCGGAATAGGTGAGAGGTTCCATTGTTGGCTTAACGGCCTCGCCATTCGGGATCGCGTTTTTCAAGGAAAGCATCAATGCCTTCCTGAGCATCATATTCCTGCATATTTTTCGCCATCACTTCGGTGGTGTAGGCGTAGGCTTCGGCTAATTCCATATCGAGTTGCGCGTAAAATGTGGGTTTGCCCATTGACATCGTAAGCGTCGAGCGGCTAGCGATACTCGCAGCGTATTCCATTACTGCCGCGTCCAGCTCTTCCGGTTTGACGACCTTGTTGATCAGGCCAAAGCGCAAGGCATCCTTGGCACTAAAGAGATCACCCATCAACAGCATTTCCATGGTATGTTTGGGACTGGCAGCGCGGCTTAGCGCGACGGCCGGGGTCGAGCAAAATAAGCCATTGGTGACTCCGGGGACGGCAAATTTCGCGGTATCAACAGAGACGGCCAGATCACAACTCGCCATCAACTGACAGCCGGCGGCCATGGCGATACCATGCACCCGGGCGATAATCGGCTGCGGCTGCTTTTTCATCGAGATCATCAAATTACTGCATTGCTGGAACAGTGCATGGATGGTTTCATAGCTCGAATCGCCGCGAATTTCCCTGAGGTCATGGCCGGAACTAAAAATCGGACCGTTACCGGCGAGGATGATGACTTTGACCGACTTGTCGTCAGCGATGGTATCAAAGGCATTTTGCAGCTCGGCGATGAGTTCCGTCGACATGGCGTTGCGCTTTTCCGGACGGTTTAGCGTCAGCGTACAGATGCCATCTTTATCTTCGCGGAGAAGAATAGTTTCATTGTTGCTGGCCGGCATTTAATACTCCCAAGTTTTTACCACTATTTACTGCTGGGGCAGATTGCCGCGATTGACACCCATTTCGCAACCGCTAAATTGACGCTTCGTCGGTGTGACCGGATTCAAATAGTGATCAATTCTACCAGCCATATTGTGGTAATATTATACCTCATTCATAACCTTTTGATTATAAACAATAAAATTAATATTATTTGCATTGACTAGGCAGATTATCCTGGCATACTCCGCGCCGAAATTGAAGGTATCCTTATTCTTAATGACCGGATGCCGTCAGTATATTTTGAGATTGGATTCGAGATGAGTACATATTCGCAAAAGCCGGCCGAAGTCGAACGCGAGTGGTTCGTGATTGACGCTGAAGGTTTGGTACTGGGCCGGATGGCCAGCATCGTCGCGATGCGCCTTCGCGGTAAACATAAACCCACCTACACCCCGCATATCGATTGTGGCGATAATATTATTATCGTTAATGCCGAGAAAGTTGGGCTGACCGGCAACAAGCGTGACGACAAAACTTATTATTGGCATACCGGCTATCCGGGCGGTATCAAAAGCCGGACGGCGGATAAAATTCTTGATAGTGATCATCCGGAACGCGTTGTCATCAAAGCCATTGAGCGCATGATTTCCCGCAACCCGCTGGGCCGCAAGCAAATGAAAAAGCTGCACGTTTATGCTGGTAACGATCATCCCCATGAAGCGCAAAAACCGCAAAATTTGGATATTGCTGCAATGAACCCGAAAAATTCTGTAAACCGCGCTATCGGGAGTAACTAATCATGGCTGAAGAAAAGAAAACCCTCGAAGATTTGGGTGAAGCTGTTGCCGCCGCCGCTGAAACTGAAGCTCCGGCAGAATCTGCTGAGGCCGGTGAAGAAGCTGCAGCTGCGCCTGTTGCTATAGCAGATGTCACAGCGGTTGAGCCGCAGATCGATGAGCACGGACGCTCCTATGCGACCGGCAAACGGAAAGATGCGGTTGCCCGCGTTTGGATCAAGCCAGGCAGTGGCAAAATTGTCGTCAATGGCCGGAATATCGAAACTTATTTCGCTCGTCCCGTGCTGCGCATGATGATCAACCAGCCGTTTGGCATTGCCGAGCGTGCCGATCAATATGACGTCAATTGCACGGTCAAAGGCGGTGGCCTCTCGGGTCAAGCCGGTGCCGTGCGTCATGGTATTTCGAAAGCGCTGGTTCTGTATGAACCAGCACTGCGGCCTCCTTTGAAAAAAGAAGGCTTCCTGACCCGTGACAGCCGCGTTGTCGAACGGAAAAAATATGGCCGCCGCAAAGCCCGCCGGAGCTTCCAGTTCTCCAAACGATGATACTACACTAGAAATTATAGTTTATTATCAAGGAGTTCTAATTTAGAACCCCTTTTTATTTCATTCACAAAATATTCATAATGCATTGACATGACGTAGGTTACCAAAGTACGTTTTTTTTGTTTATGCGCAGTTCATCATCAACAAACTATTCTTCTCGAAGGGACAAACTTGGAATGCTGATTTCCAAAAGGGATATGGCTCATAAAGTATGTTTGCGGAGGTTCTTAGGCATAACTAATGTCAACTGATCAATTTTTTAGGAGGAAACCATGTTAGCAAAACTCAATGATAATGTTGCAGCGTTAGTCCTCGGCATCTACCTGCTGGGCATTCTTTTGTACGTCGTACAGCTTCTTTTCATGACCGAAATTTGGCTCAAAGGTGAAGAAGTTGATATTTCGGCTATGACTGTTGCCAGAGTCCTCGGCAGTGCTTGGCTTGGTCTGGGTCTTGGAGTAGTGCTGACTTTCTTAAATGGACCGGACGGCCAAAAGACATTTTTCACAACCTTACTGGTCGCTCAAGTCGCCACACTTTTGGTAATTCTACACAGCCATTTTATAGCAAACGAGCCTCGAACAGGCGATGATGCGGCAATCGTATCTGTTCTTACGATTCTGTTCCTGATTGGCTGGTTTAGAATTAAAGATCGTTTATAGGACGATAATAAACCGCTTTTTTGGGGATTTTCTGGACCTTGTAGACATACTTGCTCACCGTGCCTGCTCCAAAGGATGGATTGTAGTATTGCTTCCAGAATGCGGCCTGGCTCTCGATGTTTCCCGCCTAGGGTATTGACCCAGAGTTTAGGGCTGGTTCATCGCCCTATAGTGCCTTCAACGGGCCCTACGTCGTGCAGGCGGCGGCGCGATTTGATGTTGATGGTGTGGTCTCGTTTCATGGCTCTTTCGTTGAAAACTTTCTGGGTGAGTTGGCAGATGTAAATTGTCCACTAGCGTTTCATTATGGCGACAATGATGCCATTGCGCCGATGGCGGCGATTGATAAGGTCAAAGCAGTATGCGAAAACCGCGATAATGCCGAGGTCTTTGTTTATCCGGGTGGCCAACACGGTTATATGTTTCCCAACCGGGGAGCTGGTTATCTAGCTGAGGCGGCGCAACTATCCTGGGACCGGACATTCGAGTTCCTCAACAATTTATAAGCAAAGATTGAAATTCTATGACAGATAAAATTATCAGCAAAGTTGAGGATGGTATCGGCTGGATCATCTACAACAATCCCGAGCGCCGTAATGCGGTCTCCTTAGCAATGGCAGAAAAAGTTGCTGAGGTGATTGAAAGTCATGGTACCAACGAAGCTGTGCGGGTGGTCATTATCAGGGGTGAGGGCAGCAAGTCTTTCGTCGCCGGTCAGGACATATCTGAATTCGAGGAACTGCGCTCAACGCCGGACGGCCTGGAGCGCTATGAGCGTATCACCGACAACATGTATCAAGGTGTGCGGAACTGTCCGAAGCCCGTGATCGCCATGATTGAGGGCTATTGCATGGGCGGTGGCATGGCCCTGGCGTGCTCCTGTGATATCAGAATTTGCTCCGACAATTCGGTTTTTGCTATTCCAGCCGGACGTTTAGGTATCGCCTACCGGCCGAACTTTACCCGCTGGATGGTGGAAGTCGTAGGAGCCTCGACGACCAAGGAAATACTATTTACGGCGCGGCGTTATAATGCGGTAGAGGCGTTGCAACTCGGCCTCGTTAATCGGGTTACCAGCGTTGATGATCTGGCCGGTTATGTCTTGGAATATGCCCAATCGATTACCGAGAACGCACCGCTTTCCGTCCGCGCCACTAAAGCCATCGTCAATATTGTCGGCGATAGCCCTGGTGAGTGGGACCGTGAAGCGATGCAGAAATTTATCGATGCCTGCTCCAACAGCGAAGACTACATCGAAGGCCGCCGCGCCTATATGGAAAAACGCACCCCTCAATTCAAAGGCAAGTGATGAGGAATAACAAAAAGAAATGGGCCGGCATTATTTTTGCTGGTCTTTTTTAGTTCACTAACAGCCGCCTATTAATACCCTATCGCACTGCCGTCTTTGCGCGGGTCTGATGCGCCGCGTAACACGCCGTTCTCCCAATCGATCCAAATTGCCTGAGCGCCGCCAACCGGGCGCACGGGGATATAGGTTTGATGGCCGAGTGCCTCCAGTTCGTTACGCACGCTTTCCGGCAAGGCACTTTCAACCTGAACCCGGTCATCGGGGTCATCGGTATCGGGGAAAACACGGGTGAAGTCGATAGCTTCCTGCAAGTCCATATCCCATTCAAGCAAATTGCTCAGTAAATGGACATGGCCACAGGCTTGATATTGCCCACCCATAACGCCGAACGGCATTTGTGCTTTGCCGTCTTTCATCAACATACCGGGAATGATGGTGTGGAGCGGGCGTTTGTTGGGCGCTATGCAGTTCGGATGGTTTGGATTGAGTGAAAAGCTCTTGCCGCGGTTATGAAGGACGATACCACTTTTAGGGGCCACGCGCGCGCTGCCGAAAAGATAAAAGTTCGTATTGATAATACTTACTGCATTTCGGTTTTTATCAACGATCGTTATATATACCGTATCTCTGTGATTGGGCAGTTCTGAAGCGGATAACGGTTCCATTCGTTTGTTTCGGTCAATAAGTTCGCGCTGGCTGGTGGCATGTTCTTCTGACAACCAGCGTTCGACGGGAATATCTGTGTTGTCTGGGTCAGCCAATACCGCATCGCGATCCCGGTAAGCGAGACGGGCGGCTTCGATCTCGATATGCAGGCGCTCGGTTGAAAGCGGATCAAGCTGGTCCAATCCCATTCCACCCAATATGTTGAGCATCTCAAGGGCAACGATGCCTTGGCCGTTCGGTGGACATTCCCAGACCTCATAGCCTTTGTAATTAGTTTTGATCGGCGTTACGAAGGTGCCTTCGAAATTGGCAAAATCTTCCATCGTTTGCAGTCCGCCCATTCCTTGTAAAAAAGAAACAATATCTTCGGCGACCCAGCCCTCATAAAATCCACTTCTCCCTTTGTCGGCGATATGTTCGAGGGTTTTCGCCAGCAGTGGAAGCGTAACGACAGAGCCTATGTCAGGCACTTTTCCTTGGGGGAAATACTGTGATGCGCCAGTTGGATCTTTACATAAAATTTCCTCCATCAGTGACCAGTCCAAGTGACTGCGGTGATGCATCGGAAAGCCGTTATGGGCGAAACGAATAGCTGGTTGAAGCATATCGCCCAAAGATTTTGTACCATGCGCTTTGATCAATTTAGACCATCCGTCGATAGAACCTGGAATCGTAACAGAATGAGGACTATCATGTCCGATTTCCGTAATACCTTGTTCAGCAAACCAATCTGCCGTTGCAGCGGCGGGCGCTCTACCTGATCCGTTAAAGCCAACGATATCCCCATCATGCGGTTTGTAGAGGCAGAACATATCACCGCCAATACCAGTAGACTGCGGTTCGACCACGCATTGTGTTGCCACTGCGGCAATTGCAGCGTCCATCGCATTACCGCCTGACATTAGCGTTTGGATGGCCGTTATTGTTGAGAGCGGGTGTGATGTAGCCGCCATGCCATCCATTGAGTGAACTGTTGAACGACCGGGTTGGTCTAGTAAGCGCATGAAGTTTCTTCCCTAAGCGATGGGTAATGATTTTGATTTTGGAAATTATTGCCGGCGATTTTATACAGAGACATCATAAGGAACAAGCTTGAGAGTTGAAAATCAGAAAAGGAAAATTCGATGGTTCTGGGGATCAATGGAAAGACAGCATTTATATTGCAACCTTCGGCTGCCAGTGCCCGCGCGATACCGGCTCCAATACCTTGCGATGCCCCCAACACCCGAGCCATTCCCTTGAGCTATATTTCTTAAATGTTGTTTGTTTGCGGCAGCGCAAAAATCGACCTGATGTCTCAATTAACAAACGCTAGGAACCCTCGTGGTAAATTCAGATTATTCAGCTGACGATTCGAACGGCAAGTTTTACTTGCCGCCGCCAGGCACACCCGCCGCCGCCTACTTCGGGCGTCACACCACCATCATCGAAAGGAGAGAAAAGATCAAAAAACTGACCATTCAAAACCGCCGCTTGATCCATCAACGCCAAGCGGCTTAATATCAAACCAAGATGAGCCAGGTCCTCTTCTAGGAAACCTGTTCAGACAGACCAATTGTTTTGATGACGGACATGGCCTATGAAGATGGATAAAAAGGAAAAGTGGAAATGAACATCATCCAACCAAATGCGGTAGAAAAATCGACCAAAAAAACTAAACCTAAAATCGATCAATGGGTGCCATCTTCCTGCGCGCTATGCTACGGCTCGTGCTCTGTATTGGCCCATCGGGTGGACGATGTAATTGTCAAAATTGAAGGCAATCCCAATAGTGTCGTCGGCAAAGGCCGGCTTTGTGGTAAGGGGGTAAGCGGGATCATGTCGCACTACGACCCCAACCGTCTCACCGTGCCACTCCGCCGCACCAATCCAGAAAAAGGCATCGGCGTTGATCCTAAATGGCAGGAAATTTCCTGGGATGAGGCACTCGATGAAATTGCCGAGGTGCTCAAGAAACTTCGTGCCGAAGATCCCCGAAAACTGGTGGTGCAGCGGACTACCACGTTAACCGCGAGCCGCATACCCTTTACCACTTTTGCTGCCGGTTTCGGTACGCCCAATCACTCGACCGCCGGAGGCGGATTGCATTGTGGCAACGGCGCGCATTTGATCAGTGGGGTTATGCATGCCTCATGGGGCATCTTACCGGACTTTCAATATTGTAATTACGCCATGTTCTTCGGAGCATCCAAAGGTCATAGCGCCGGTCATGCTTCGACGTCGAATATGGTCATGGCAGCCGATGCACGTGATCGCGGCATGAAGCTTGTGGTAATTGATCCGATGTGTAATTTTGCCTCCGCCAAGGCGACCGAATGGGTGCCACTTAAGGTTGGCACCGATGGTGCGTTAGCTCTATCAATGTGCAATGTCTTAGCGAATGAACTTGAAGCTTTGGATGTAGCTTATCTCAAAGCCAAGACAAATGGACCATATCTGATTGGTTCTGATCAACAATATGTCCGCGATCCGGCAAGCGAAACACCATTGGTGTGGGATGAGAACGCTCGCCAAGCGCGGCCATTCGACGACGTTGATTCTGCAAACATGGCGCTCTTTGGAGAATTCGAAGTTGATGGTGTTATCTGTCACCCGTCATTCCAACTGCTTAAGGATCATCTTAAAAAATTCACGCCAGAATGGGCCGAGGAAATCTCCACTGTGCCGGCAGATAATATTCGCCGCCTTGCCGGCGAGTTCGCCACTGAAGCCAGGATTGGCAGCACCATTGTTATCGATGGCGTTACGATACCTTACCGGCCGGTCGCGGCCATCGCCTTTCGCGGCGCCCAGGGACATATAAATTCGGTTTATAATTTCCTGGCCGTCGATCTGCTAAACCAATTGGTCGGCGCGGCCGATGTGGTTGGCTCCTGCCTTGGCTACAACCCGACATGTCACGGCAATCCCGGCACCAGCAAGCCCTGGTATCAGCCCGAACCGGATAAAGATGGCTTGATGATTACCGGCATGTGGATGGGCTACCATTATCCATACCCGGTCGGTGAGCCGCGCCAGCCTACTAATGTTGGGCTCCAGGATCTGTTTGTCATGGGCATGACCTCGCCCTTCCTGGATTCTACTGATCGTGAGAAATTGTGGGATCAATTTGATCTGCCGTATCGCCCGGAAGTCCTCTTCAATTGTGGCGCTAATTTGTTAATGAGTATCGCCAACAAAGATGTCGTGGCGGAATCTCTCAAAAAATACAAATTCTTCGTCAGTTTTGATTTGCTGATGACGGAAACGTCAGAATTCGCCGATATCGTGTTGCCCGATTGCGACTACCTGCAATCGCTGGATTCGCGTTCAAACTTCCCATTTATTTTCAGCCTGCCTGCCGGTATGGGTGAATGGTGCTGGCCGATCCGCCAGCCTGTCGTCGAGCCTTATGGTGAACAGCGCCGCGCCGCCGAGGTGTTGCTTGATTTAGCCGACCGGGTTGGCTTTCGCCGTGACCTCAACGCCGCCTATAACGCGTCTTACAATCTCGAACCGCCCTATCGGCTGGAAGGCGATCATACTTATACTTACGAAGAGATTTGTGATGCCGATCTAAAGAATAATTTTGGCCCGGAGATGGGCTATGACTGGTTCAAGGAGCACGGCTTATATAAATGGCCGAAAAAACCTGAGGAGGTTTATTGGCGCGCCTTTGTTGAAGTCCGGGTGCCGATCTATTGGGAATGGATGCCCCGAACCGGAGAGGCGATCGCCGCCATTGCCGAACCCCGCGGCATGGCAATTCCGCGACAGCATTATTCTCCATTGGCCGATTGGATTCCTTGCGCCTCGCACGAGCATCATGATGATAATTTTGATTTCTCAGCCTTTTACTACCGCGATATCGTGCACACGAATAGTTATACGATGGAAAACGCGTGGCTCGATGAAGCCGCCCAGCTTGATCCATTTTCCTACACGATTGCTCTCAACACCGTGGCTGGAAAAAAAATTGGGCTGGTGAACGGTGATGCCATTCGTGTCACCACTGTAATGGGTCGTTCAGTTGAGGGGCAAGTCCGCCTGACCGAAGCCATTCATCCCGAAGGACTTGGTATCGCCGCCCTGGCAGGCCATTGGGGTGATGGCATGCCGGTGGCAAAAGGCAAAGGTGTGTTTTTTAATGAGCTGCTGGAACTCGATTATGAACATTGCAATCCGGTCAATTTGAATCTCGATTTGTGCGTCCGGGTAAAAGTTGAGAAAATTGGCGATACGCCGTAAGAGGAGGCTTGGTCATAGATCCAAAAGCGAACTCTTTTAGTTAACGGCAAAATACTTATTTGGGTATCTTAAGGCAATTTTCCTGTCTTAAACCAATGAGCATATTCGTCGCCGAGTTCTTTTACCGCCATGGTCTCATATTTGGTGCTTTCCTTGTCACTGAGAACATCCATCCACCGCCCGTTGGAGCCTTTGTGGACAAATGTTTCAGCGCCGCTATCCCAGAAAGCTCCGCCCAAGGGTACGCTCGGTGTTGCATTAAGTGCCTCATACCAAAATTCGTTGGCATCATGCAATACGTCGTTAAGTCTATTGGATACCTACCAGACGGTGGTAGCCATGTGCAGACTTTGGATCGTGGTGTAACTCGGGTTTATTGCTTAAGCTTCAGGGAAAGCGTCAGCACCGGTTCCGTCATGAACCCAGGCGGCGTCGCGCAGGACCATTTTCTCTTCTTCCCACTTGGCGAGCATCGGTTCCGCAGTTTCCTGGAGTTGCTCCATCATGCCCGGCCGGGCCGAATTGTAGGCCAGTTCAAGCCGGTGGCCGTTGGGATCAAAGAAATAGATCGATTGGACGAAGGTGTGATCGGTAGGGCCGATCACTTCAACGCCGTTGGCTTCGAGTTTTTCCTTGGCCGCCAACATCTCTTCCATACTGTCAACATTCATTGCCAAATGCTGGACCCATTCCGGCGTGTTCTGGTCTTTTTGCATGGGCGGGGATTGCGGTACTTCGAAGAAGGCCACGAGAGAACCGTCGGCCATACCGAAAAAGATATGCATGTAGGGCGATGTCTCGCCGGTAGATGGCACGCTGGTTTCAGAGACGGCCGCGACATAGGGCATGTCGAGAACATTGGTATAAAATTCGGCAGTTTCCTTGGCGTCGTTGCAGCGATACGCTACATGGTGAAGGCTTTTAATATTCATCATTATTCTCCTCTGTAAAACTAGCGTTATAATTTGGGTGCAGCGGTACCGCACCAAATAATGCAATGCTTGATCGCCCGGCTTCAGCCGGTTTTTTCTCCTGTCGTTGAAAGATATCTGAAAGTCTGTGCGTTGGGGCAAAAAGTGTTGTTACCTTCAACATTTCCACACAGCCACCGTTCGCAATAGCCCTCAGTCGGGCACTTCCTGCACTGCCATCGCACTGCTTTCATGATGGTTTTAGTTATCAAGTCACCCTGGGTTGCGCTCCTTGGATCAAGGCCAAATCGAGACATCATGCCCGTTAGGCGTTTAGCAGAGCCGGCCGTTTCGCTTCTTTGAAACCACATGAATAAGCCACCAAAAACGGCCACCATGATGATGGCGACATAAATTTGAAAAACTGTTGATTCCATTACTCCACTCCTCGACATTGTTGCCCAGAGTAGGAATTTTCATACCACAGGATGCTGAAAACTGCATTGACCGCAATCAAGTTGGCCGCTTTACAGGTGAGGCGTCGTGTAAGCTCGTCAAGATCGGATGGCTAGTTTTCAAAAGGCTCTTAAGCGTCTTCTGTATCGTTTTCGGTATTTTTTGCCATGAAAAATCATCCCTTTTGCTCAGATGATAATTGCAAGCTACTAATAAAACAGATTTTACCATGACGCACACGCCGTCGCGACATTTTATTTTAGGCAACGGGCCTATCCTTAAGACGACCTCAGCAGTTATGGCGAGGTTTGAGAGATATTTGGTTTTTTATTAAAAAAACCCTTCAATTATGCCAAATCACATAGTTCAGAGTTCCTTAATTCTTGATTTATATCAAAGAAAACCTCTATATGATGCCGCATAACGTGTTACCGCCCTAAAATTGCCTCTACAGTAATTGTTGTTTGTTGCTGACCGGTATGGCGGGAGCACGAATTTTAATTAATTACAGACAACACATACACATAAAAACACTGGGGATCCGATGAATAAGCTTGATTCTGTACGGTCCAGCAAAAAGCTGGTGGACCAATCGCGACCGATGACCGGTAATGAAGCCATTGCCCGCGGCGCTTGGGAAGCTGGTGTCAAAGTGGCGGCGGCCTATCCGGGCACACCCAGTACCGAAATTCTTGAGAACATGGCAACCTATAATGCCGACGATGTGGTGGCTCAATGGTCGACTAATGAGAAAGTCTCCGTCGACACCGCTATCGGCGCTTCGCTCTCGGGTGTGCGGGCCTTGGCCGCGATGAAACATGTCGGATTGAACGTTGCTGCCGATTCAGTTATGTCGGTTACCTATATCGGCGTTCATGCCGGATTGGTGATTGTGGTGTGTGATGATCCAGGGCTCCACAGCTCGCAAAACGAACAGGATACCCGAGTTTTTGCCCGACTCGCGAATATCCCGGTTCTCGAGCCGGCCGATGCCCAAGAAGCCCTTGATTTTACCCGTTTGGCTTTTGA
Organism: uncultured Rhodospirillaceae bacterium; assembly: GCA_913041095.1. Lineage (GTDB taxonomy): Bacteria > Pseudomonadota > Alphaproteobacteria > Rhodospirillales > UBA2165 > TMED23. Next base: position 24,083 of record CAJWIB010000003.1, read on the forward strand.
TCTCAGTGAGTTCTTTGATACCCCGGTGATTGTCCGGGCCACGACCCGGCTGTCTCATACCAGAAGTTCGGTGTCCATTGGCCCCAGAACAGAAGTCGAGCCCAAAGGTTGGGTTGATGATTACAGGAAAACTGTGATGATCCCCGGCCACGCGCGGATCCGCCATCCCGTGGTGGTTGAACGGGTCGAAAAACTATCGGACTATTTTTCGGCGTCACCTCTCAACCGTTGGGACAAGGGTGATAGAAGCTATGGTATTATCACCCATGGCACGTGTTACCCCTACGTCAAAGAGGTCGTGCCGGATGCCAGCATTTTAAAAATTGCCGCCTCCTATCCACTGCCCGAAAAACTAATTCAGGAATTTACTGCCACCGTCGACCGGGTCATTGTGGTCGAGGAACTGGAACCGGTCCTGGAGGTTGAAATCCGCGCCTTGGGTATCCCCGCCGAAGGTAAATCCTTATTCCCACGGGTCGGTGAGTTGGCACCGGAGGTTCTCCGAGAAGGTTTGGCCAGGGCAGGTTTGATCGAAGCCGCGACGGCACTTCATGATTGGCAAGTTGAGCCCCTTGCCCGTCCACCCGTACTGTGCGCCGGCTGTCCTCACACCACAAGTTATATGGCCTTGCGCGCAATTGACGCCTTGGTGCCGGGAGATATCGGCTGTTACACTCTGGCCGCTGTCGAGCCGCTTCAATCTATCGATGTCACGGTCTGCATGGGGGCGAGCATCGGCAACGCTGTCGGCATGGCCAAAGCCAACACCTCCGATCGGCCCATTGTCGCCACCATTGGCGATTCAACTTTTCTCCATTCCGGCATCCCGCCGCTGATTGACGCCGTCTATAATGACGCCAACATTACGGTTATTATCCTCGACAATAAAATTACTGCCATGACCGGTGGCCAAAACCATCCGGGTACGGGCAAAACGCTCAGAGGCGAACAAACCCATGAAGTTGACTATGAAGAACTTTGTAAATCGGTTGGCGTCAAGTGGATCAAGACAGTCGATCCATACGATACCGGTGAGTTGTTTCAGGCGCTCCGGGAAGCCACTGAATTCAGGGGTGTTTCGGTACTGATATCGTATCGTCCCTGTGTCCTTGATCCAGTCAAAATCAAGGGGCCGGCCCTGGTTGTCAAAGCCGCCACTTGCACCGCCTGTCAGGCCTGTATGAATTTGGGCTGCCCGGCGATCACCTGGATCGATGAATTATTTGAAGATAAACACAAGGTGGAAATCAATCCGGTCTCCTGCATCGGTTGTTCGCTCTGTGCCCAGATATGTCCGTCCGATTGTATTCAGCCGTTAGCGCCATTGACGGAAACGTCAGTGATATCATGAGTATGAAATAATGGATAAACTATCAGTTCAAGAAACCAAATCCAAAAAAGGCGGTCGGGCAAAAAAAGCAAAAACCCAGAAAGCTGAAATGACGAAAAACGTTTTGATCGTTGGCGTCGGCGGGCAGGGCGTCATCATGATATCCAAGGTACTGGCGCTGCTTTGTCAAACTCAGGGATATCAGGTCAAGCAAAGCGAAGTCCACGGCATGGCCAAACGCGGCGGCGGCGTGTTCAGTCATGTTCGTTTTGGCGAAGAGGTTTGGTCGCCAACCATTCCGATGGGTGAAGCCGACGTTCTCATTGCCCTAGAATGGGCTGAAGGCTTGCGCTGGTTGCCCCACTTAAAACACGACACCGGTATTTTCATCGCCGATACCCAACAAATCGTGCCGCCGTTCGCCTGCCGCAACCGTACCGCTGGTGCTCAGACTGCCTACGTCAAGGAAACTCCGACCGAAATATTGGAAAAAGTGGCCGATGGTTATGCTTTGGATGCTGGTGGATTCGCCGAAGAATTGGGTAACTCCCGGGTAGCTAACACCATTCTCTTGGGTGCCTTATCGGCAAGTTTAGATTTTGCCGACGAAGACTGGCTTAATATCATCGCTAAATTCGTTCCCAAAGGTTCGGAAAAGGTCAATGAGCAGGCCTTCATGAAAGGCCGAGACTGGATTATCGAAGTGCGTGAAAATCCTGAGGAAATGCCGCGGGAAGCAACCCAGCCAGAAATGCCTATCCCGCCTGCCGGAGACGTCGATATCAGTCTCGATATTATCGATGACTGGTGTAAAAGCTGCGATATTTGTGTGCGTCTGTGCCCGGAGCGCTGCTTGGAACTTAATGAACAGCAAATCGTCCGGTTAAAAAAACCGGACGCCTGCACCGGCTGCCGGCTTTGCGAATGGCTTTGCCCCGATTTTGCTATCACCGTTAATCGGACGCCCGTTAATAAGAAAAAGGAAGCAGCTTAAATGTCCGGTAATTTAGAACACTTGCACGGCAATCACGCCTGTGCCCTGGCCGCCGTCGCTGCCGGGTGCCGCTTTTTTGCTGGCTATCCGATCACCCCGTCATCCGAAATCGCCGAACGCATGTCGCGGGAACTCCCCAAAGTAGACGGCACCTTCATTCAGATGGAAGACGAAATTGCTTCCCTGTCAGCTGTGCTTGGCGCCTCATCGGGTGGCGTAAAATCCATGACCGCCACCAGCGGCCCCGGCTTTTCGCTCAAACAGGAAAATCTGGGCTATGCATCATTGGCCGAGATTCCCTGCGTTATTGTCAATGTTATGCGCGGAGGGCCGTCTACCGGTATGCCGACCCGCCCGGCTCAATCTGATGTCATGCAGTCCCGCTGGGGTAGTCATGGCGACCATCCAGTCATCGTCATCACGCCGGATTCGGTGAAAGAAGTCTATAGCGAAACAATCCGCGCCTTCGATCTATCGGAAAAATTCCGCGTGCCGGTAGTCTTAATGTTCGACCAGCTGATCGGTCATCTATTGGAAACTGTCGAAGTGGCTAATGTCAAAAAACTAAAAACCATTGAGCGCAAAGCAGCCAAAGGCAGCAAAGATAAATTCGAGCCTTACGCCATAACCAAAGACGCCGTGCCGCCGATGGCCCGGCCGGGTGATGGCATGAGAGTGCATACCACCGGCCTTACCCATGCCGAGAGCGGCTTTCCTACCCAGGATACGGAAACCGTCACCCGCAACATGGATCGGCTATTGAGTAAACTCGAAATTAATAAAAAAGAGATCGAGAAATATGAATGCATTGAGACCGGCGATGCTGAGTATCTGATCGTTGCCATCGGCATTAGCGCCCGCGCTGCCCGACGGGCGGTGACGGATTTGCGCCAAGCTGGCGTCAAAGCGGGCCTGTTCCGGCCGATCACCCTCTGGCCTTTTCCGGAAGATGCTTATCGCAACGCGGCGGCCAAAGCCAAAGCTGTGCTAGTGCCGGAAATGAATGCGGGACAACTCGTCCTGGAAATTGAGCGGCTTACTTCAGACGCTAGCCAAGTAGTTGGGTTGAACAAAATTGACGGTGAAGCAATCGCGCCGGCGGAAATCGTTGCCAAAATCGAGGAGCTGGTAAAATAATGAATAAAATAGCTCCCGAAGACTACGCCAACAACCAAGCCACCCCGCCAGGTGATTTCGAGATTAAGGATTATCTTAGGCTCGATTTGATGCCTCATTTCATGTGTCCGGGTTGCGGCCACGGTATTGCGCTCCGGGCACTCATATGGGCGATCCACGAGCTCAGTATTGAGAAGGACAATCTGGCCATCGTTTCAGGCATCGGGTGTTCGGGCCGGGTTGGCGCCTATATTGACGCTAGCACATTCCATTTCACCCACGGCCGCCCTTTGGCCATGGCCACAGGATTGAAGCTGGTCCGTCCCGAGCTGGAAGTTATCGTGATTTCCGGTGATGGCGATTGTCTGGCGATCGGTGGTAATCATTTGATCCATGCCTGCCGCCGTAATTTAGATATTACCTGCCTGATGCTCAACAATGAAGTTTACGGCATGACCGGCGGTCAGGTGTCGCCGACCACATCTGAAACCATGCTGACGACGACAACAACAACCGGCAATATGGAACCGGCTTTTGATGCCTGTAAATTGGCCGAAGCCGCTGGGGCTGGCTTGGTTGGCCGCGAAGTTACCCTCCAGGTGCCGACGCTAAAAAATTTGATCAAGGAAGGCATTGCCCATGATGGCTTTTCATTCCTCGAAATTATTTCTGACTGCACCGAAGTATATGGCCGCAAGAACGATCTCGGCGAAAGCTCGGAAATGATTCTCAAACAGAAAAGCGATCTCCGGCCTGAAGCTTTTTACGACACCGTCGACCAGCCGTTTAGACCGAACAAGTTGGAGACCGGCGTTTTTGTCCGCAACAACCGACCCGAATATGGCGCCGCCTATCGGGCCCACACCCGCAAGGGTAATACCAAGGTGG
>CAJWIB010000004.1 GCA_913041095.1 uncultured Rhodospirillaceae bacterium
AGACACCAATCAAAGCCGGGTTGAACGTGGCCTGGCGCCAATCAAGCTCGGCGTAAAGTTCTACGGTGACGAAGCGGCTGATTAAAACCTGGCAACTTCAGATAGTATCTCAACCAGTTTATCCGGCCTGTCGACCATCACTTCATGGCCGCAATCGACGCTGTAATACTGCTAGGCAGGATCAACACTTAACATGCCGGCATATTTATCAAATTGTCCAAGCTTATTACCAGCCGCATAGATATAAGTAAGATTGCCGACATCCTCCAAGCGGACCGTATAGGTGAGTTTTTGCCGGTAGGTGTTGATCGGTTGCGGCGTCATGCGCCGGTTGAGCCAATCGACATCGTCCTCATCCTCCACCGACCACATATTGGCATCAGCCGGCAGTATCATGATGTCATCGCCCTCGTCGTCGACGAGCTTGGCGAACATCTCAAACCGGCTCGGGTTATTGGCTTGCAGAGAAAAGTCGCTATCCGGCACAAAAGCGTCAATATAGACCAGCCCCCGCAGACGCTCTGCGGCTTTATCGGCGACCCCGGTAATCACTATGCCAGCATAGCTATGACCGACCAGCAGGACATCAGTTAATTCCTCGGCTTCCAGCAATCCGACAATATCCTGAATATGCGTATCGAGATCGACATCAAGCGAGGCGAGATGGGCGCGTTCGCCAAGCCCGGTTAAAGTCGGCGTAAACACCCGGTGACCTGCGGCCCGTAGCGGCGCATCAACTTTCCGCCAAACCCAACCGCCATGCCAGGCACCATGAATGAGTACAAATGTTGTCATAATAAGTCTCCTGAACTCTCATCTACATTGCACTATAAGATAAGGTATCGAAAGACTGATGAGGAAATAATCTTTAAAGCGGCCTCTCATCAACGCGGCATGATTTCAAGTCCAGCGTGTGATAGACTATTTAACTCAGGCAAAAACAATTTAACTGGGAAACAATAATGATACGCCTAGCGTTTGCAATTCAACTGGCACTCATTGCCGGACCAGCAATGATTTACGGCCTTGATTTGTCCGCCGCCGAGAAACCGATGCGGCACGGCTCTCACCACCAAATGAAAAAACCTTCTATGTCTGCAGCCTGCGTGCCAAAACTGCATATTACCGATGAAGCAGAAAAAAAACCTGGCGGCGCCCACTACAAAGGCTCAGTCGTGGCCCATCACAATGACCATGAAAAACAGATGATGCAGATGAAAGGCGCCCATATGGATCATTCGCCGCGCCAAGGCGGCAGCTTTTTTATGGCGCCGGATAAAATGCATCATCTTGAAGGGGTTTATTCCGCTAAATGCGGCCTGCGGCTGTTTTTCTACAATGCCTTCACCCAGCCCATTCGCGCTGATCGTTTTAAAGCCTTCATTCGTATTGTCCCGCAAAAAGAGGATGAGCCGGAAGTTTTGCGCTTTCTCGAGCCCTCAAAAGACGGCTCGATTCTACAAGCCACAATTGGCGGTGATGTGTCCCCGCCTTTCGACATTGAAGCTTTGGTTAAATTTCCTCAAAGCGACGAGCCGCAGCTTTTTACTATTAAAGTACCGTCTAAAAAGTAAGCGCTTTTTCCGGGAGCTATCCGGCACCACAGCATTTTTTATACTTCTTGCCGCTGCCGCAGGGGCAGGGGTCATTGCGGCCGACCTGCGGTACAGGCTTGTTCTCGCTGGCCCGCAAGCTTTCCATAACTTTCGCCGCCGGTTGCCTGGCCTTTCTAAGTTCCGCAATTTTCTCAAGATAGGGCCGGGCATGGAGATAGAAATGCCGGTAACCAGCGCAGAGATAATTCAGCCCTTCTTCGCCGTCGGGCGTCCCGATAAACCGGTCTTTGGGACAACCGCCGTTGCAGGAGCTGAGGACATCGCATTCCCGGCAATATTGGGGTAAAGCATCTCGTTTATCATTGCCGAATTTTTCCAACTCCCGGCTGTTGATCATCTCACCCAATGGCGTTTCCAGGATATTACCGAGCCGGTTGTCCGGATTAACGAAATGATCACAGGAGTAAAAATCTCCGCTATGTTCGACAACCACGACCTGACCGCAGGTCTCCCGCAACATGCATAGTGAATGTTCAAGCCCAATATAAGGCCTGAGCGCCTCCTCGAAATTCTGTATCGTGATCTTGCCGATATCGTGATGCACCCACTCGTCAAAAATCGCGCTGAGAAATTCGCCATAAAGCTTCGGCGGCACGGATTCGTCCTGGACGTCATTTTCGCCGCGCCGGTTAACCAGCGGCAGAAATTGTAGATAGACGGCGCCGAGTTCCTTAAAGAAACGGTAGACCGTCGCCGGCTGGCGGACATTTCGTTCATTGATGACACAGAGCAAATCGCAATGAATGCGAAATTTCTTAAATAGACGGTAAGCGTGCATGACTTGTTTGTGGGTCGCTTCAGCCTTTTTGGTTACCCGGTAGTGATTGTGCACATCGCTGGGGCCATCAATACTGAGCCCGACATGGAAACGCTCGGCAGCGAGGAAGCGGCACCAATCCTCGTCAATCAGTGTGCCATTGGTCTGAATCCCATTGAGAATTTTACGGCCGAAAGGCCGGTGTTTTTTCTGGATCTCAAGAATTTTCTGAAAATAATCAATGCCCAAAAGGGTTGGCTCACCGCCATGCCAGGAAAATAAAATATTTTCCTCCGGGCAGGCCTCGATATGCTGTTGGATATAGAGTTCCAGCAATTCATCGGCCATGCGGTAGGATTTCGATTCCGGGTAAAGTTCTTCTTTTTCCAGATAGTAGCAATAGCCACAGTCAAGATTGCAGATCGCGCCGATCGGCTTGACCATTACCTGAAATTCCCGCCCCGCCGTATCTGCCACCGTGTTTGCCACTATTCCCCACCAATTCGAATGGCTATTGCCGTCTGCTCTGTCATTTCCCAGCTAACCACAAAATTCGCTTCGATCAACGCAAAATTTGGGCCGACTAATTCTGCTGTGGCAGGCAGAGGCTAAACCGGGCGCCTCCCTGGTCACCATCTGAAATCGTTATATCGCCGCCATGGGAACGGATGATGGTGCGGGCGATGGCAAGACCGAGGCCAATGCCGCCGGTCTCCCGGCTGCGCGATTCTTCCAAGCGGAAAAACGGCTCGAAGATTTGCTCACGCTCATCTTCGGGGATACCGGGGCCCTTATCACTGACATTGATGCAGACTTCCTGATCGGTGAAGGAAATATCAACTTCGGCCTGCTCACCGTACCGCACCGCATTTTCAATCACATTGCGCAATGCGCGCTTCAGGGCCAACGGGTGGCAGGCATAGGGCAAACGTTCCGGCATATTATTTTTGAATTCAACCGCTTGTCCGACGTCAGCCAAATCAGCACACAGACTGTCAACAAGAGCCACCAGATCAATGCTCCGGGTGGGTTCATCGGAAGCTTCCTGGCGAGCAAAATCCAAGGCTGCTTCGGTCAAACTCTGCATCTCTGCCAGGGTTTCCAGAATCTTCTCACGCGCTTCCTCATCTTCAATCATCTCGGCCCGAATACGCAGCGAGGTAATTGGCGTTCTGAGATCATGGGTGATTGCCGCCAGCATACGGGTGCGGTCCTTGACAAACCGGGTCAAGCGCTCCTGCATCTGGTTAAAGGCACGGGTGGCTTGGCGGATATCCTCCGGACCCATTTCCGGCAATAGCCCTACCTCTTCACCGCGGCCAAACCGCTCGGCACTGTCTGCCAGTTTGGCAACCGGGCGGGTGGCGCGCCGGACCATAAAGATCACAATGACCACCAGCAGTACCGCCATGATGGCGATGGTGATCAGCGACGGAATGGCGACTGCCGGCGAGGTTGGCGGGATCATCGAATAAACATTTAGCCAGGTTGGATTTGATCCGCTTTTGGTCGCCACGGAAATTGTCATACCAATACGGGAACCGCGCCGGCCGGAACCGAAGTGCGGTATGTTTCGCCTATCGTGCCGGCGGTTAAATCGGCGATCATCTCTTCGGTCACGTGCCAACTCCCTGAATCGCCGCTCGTCGCTTGGCACCCAAAAGGGATTGTGACCATCGTTTTCATCGGCATCGTCATCGGCGTCTTCATTATCGTCGTCGTCTTTATCGTCATCATCATCGCGAATAGCGATGCGCACTTCGCCAACGCCCTTCGGTAATTCCCAGGCAAGCCGCTTTAGCATGAAATGACTAATCCCTTCATGCTCATCATCCGCATTAACAGCGCTTTTATCAGCCAGCTGAAACTTCAGGCGGCGGCTTGACGCCGCATTGACAATGGTTGCGTGGAGTGCTGGTTCGGTCTCATTCAGCAGCTGCACAACGGAGGCTGTCCGCGACATTACTTCCTGCTGGGCAACAAAAATAAAAGCTAGGCGGCGGTCATCCCTCAAAATATGAAAGCTGGCAATCTGCGCCACCACCAGCGCCAGCAAAAGCACTGCAATTAACTGTCCAGCGAGGCTTGTCGGCAGAAACCGTTTCATCGCTCGACCTCTACGGTCAGCATATAGCCGCCGCCCCAGACCGTCTTAATCAAGGTCGGGCTTTTGGGGTCGTCTTCGAGTTTTTTACGTAATCGGCTAACCTGATTATCAATGGCCCGATCAAAAACCTTGGCACTGCGCCTACTGGTAATATCCAGCAACTGATCACGGCTCAGCACCATTTTTGGGTGATCGAGAAAAGCATTGAGCAGATGATATTCCGCCGTGCTGAGGGGGATCGCGACATTGTCTTCACCAATGACTTCGCGCTGCGCAACATCAAAAATCCATTTATCAAATTTAATTTTATCGCTTTCGGTCGGAGTGGAGCGGGGTGGCAGGCTATGAGTTCGCCGCAGCACGGATTTTATACGCGCTAATAGCTCACGCGGATTGAACGGCTTGGTCAGATAGTCATCCGCGCCCATCTCCAGGCCGATAACCCGTTCGGTATCTTCGGCAATAGCGGTTAACAGAATCACCGGCAGCTCGGTTGTCTGGCGGATATGGCGGCACAGCGAAAGACCATCTTCGCCCGGCATCATAATATCGAGCACGACCAGATCAATCGCCCTTTGATCAATCACCTGCCGGGCCTCGACGGCATCAGCAGCAACCGAGGTACGATATTCGTGCTGCGCCAGATATTTGCTGAGACTATCCCGAATGTCGCGATGATCATCAACAACAAGAATGTGGTTTGAGCTTTCCATATACTTACTATGCCAATTAATCCCGACCTTTCGACAAAAAAGATGTATCAAATTGTCGCAAGTGAAAACCCCGCGACAAGTTGCGACAATAATACTGTTCAGATGACAAACTTCTGCGACGTTTAAGTTGTTTAATGCCTCTCGTAAACAAACATTCTCCATTCTCAACGAAAGAGGCATATTATGCAAAAACGGACAAAAATTATTTTAGCCAGCACCGCTGCGGCGATTGTTCTGATTGGTGCAATTGGTGCTAGTAAGGCGCGTGAAGGCTTTCAAAAAGGTTATCATGGCGGACCCAGTTATATGCAACACGCCCGCTTCGGCGGTCATGGCAAAGGCATGGGTGGTCCTTTCGGTATGGCTGACAAAGTATTCGACAAATTTGATGTCGATAAGAACGGCACTATTACCAAAACCGAAATTGACGGCGTGCGCAAAAATGAACTTGCCAAAAATGATGCCAATAAAGATGGTAAGCTGAGCCTGAATGAATTTCAAACCTTATGGACCGGATTGATGCGCGAACGCATGGTTGATCATTTCCAACGTCTTGACAGTGATGGTGATGCGGTAGTAACCGAAGAAGAAATCGCCAAGCCAATGGATCGCATAATGTCTTTCATGGATCGCAATAATGACGGTTCCATCACCAAGGATGAGCTACAGCGTAAACATCGTGGCTGGGGTCAGAAATGGCGCGGCCGTCATCATGACGATCACGACGATGATGATGACGATGACAAGAAAACTAAATAAGATTTAACTCGCCTGTAAAGAGTTCCGGCGTTGGGCACTCCAATTTTTCAACGCCGGAATTTTTGTTCACCAGCGTTACTTACAAGGGTCATCAAAATTTAATAGGGGTATTTCATGCAACTTAAAGACACCACGGACACTTTCGGACTTTCTTCAATCCTGTTTCATTGGGTGACGGCACTGCTGATCATCGGTCTCTTTATCATGGGACAGATATTGGAAGAGATGCCGCGCGGTCCCGAAAAAGGCGAATTGATGGATTTGCACAAATCTCTCGGTATGCTGCTTTTGATTTTGGTCTTTGTTCGTTTGGCGTGGCGGATCATGCAAGGCTTCCCGCAAGCGGCCAACTCGTCGGCGACATTTCTGAATATTGTATCGCGGTTGTGGCATTGGGCGCTACTGATCATAATTGTCGCTATACCGGTCTCTGGGTTTATCTCCTCTGATGCAGGTTTTAGCGACGTACCGTTCTTTGGCCTGTTCACTTTCCCGGATATAGTTAGCTTTGATCACCAACTTCATGAGCAATTTGAAGATATCCACGGTGTCTTGACTAAGATTATTGTCCCCCTTGTCCTGATCCATGTCCTGGCAGCTTTTAAGCATCATTTCTGGGATAAGGACGCAACACTCAAACGTATGATTGGAATGAACTAAAAGCCGCCACCCAATCTTTAAATTATTTTGTATCCACGCAATATATTTGCCATAAATCAGATAACGGAAATGGTGTTGCTATAGTATGGCGACAAGGCTCCTAAATTTTCGGAGCAAAAACCACTGAACACCCGGGTAACGCATAGATATGTCTGATTTCAGCGAAGCATTCGCGGCGGCGTTAGCGCTTATATTAAACTTTGAAAGCAGTTTGGCGGAGATTGTCGGACTGTCTTTGCAAGTTAGTCTGGTCGCGGTATTTATCGCCAGTCTAATCGGCCTGCCTTTGGGCGCAGCGCTGGCCGTCTTCCGCTTTCCGGGGCGTAAGACCTTGGTGGTTATTTTAAACGCACTGATGGGACTGCCGCCGGTGGTTGTCGGCTTAATTGTCTACCTTATACTGTCGCGTTCGGGACCGCTCGGCACACTCGGTCTGCTATTCACGCCGACCGCGATGATAATTGCCCAAACACTACTGATCATGCCGATTATTGCCGCGTTGACCCGGCAATCGACGGTACAGCTGTGGCATGAATATGAAGATCAGTTCAAATCTTTAGGCGCCGGACCTGGCGAAACGGTAACCGCGCTATTGTGGGATGATCGGTTTAACCTCGTGACAACGATCCTGGCTGGCTTTGGCCGCGCCAGCGCCGAGGTCGGCGCGGTCATGATTGTTGGCGGTAACATTGATCATGTGACCCGGGTTATGACGACCACAATCGCACTCGAAACCAGCAAAGGTAATCTGGCGCTGGCTTTGGGTCTTGGTGTTATTTTGTTGTGCTTAGCGTTGGGCGTAAACGCGGCTGCCTATTTAATTAATGAGGCAGCGTTGAAGCGTCATGGATAAAGCAAACAACACCGATATCCTGCCGCTTGAACTCAAGGACGTTAACTTTGAGGTTGGCGGTATGCGCCTAATTAAAGATATGACCCTCACTCTTAACGCCGGTTCGAGCACCATTATACTGGGACCAAACGGAGCCGGGAAAAGCCTGCTCCTTCGGATATGCCATGGCCTTATAACGCCAAACAGCGGCAGCATTCTCTGGCGGGGACCGTCACGCAACGAAGCCGGCATATATCAGGCTATGGTATTTCAACGGCCGGTAATGTTGCGACGTTCGGTGGCGGCAAATCTTCATTTTGGGCTGAAGTCACGGGGCACCCCCAAGGCAGAGCGAGATCGTATCATTGATGACATGCTGCAAATCACCGGACTCACTCGCTTGGCCAGGTCACCTGCGCGTGCACTTTCGACCGGTGAACAACAACGCCTCGCCATCGCCCGAGCTTGGTCACTAAAACCTGAGGTGCTGTTCCTGGATGAACCGACCGCCAATCTTGACCCGGCTGCCACCCACGCCATTGAAGAAACGATTGCGAGCATTAAGCAATCCGGCACCAAAATTATCATGTCTACTCATGACCTGGGACAGGCCAAGCGTTTAGCCGATAATGTACTATTCCTTTACCGTGGCCGCTTGCTGGAAAACGCCGTAGCAGCAGATTTTTTCAACAGACCCAAAAATGATCTGGCCCAGGCTTTCTTGAAAGGCGAATTGCTTTGGTGGAACCGTAAGGAACTAAAAACCCCGGCAGAACTGAAACATCGAGATGTGTTGAAAAAATGAGAATTGCTGTCAGATTAATTGCTGTTTGGAGTGTGTTAGCCGGCCTCATCCATACCTCTTCCTTGATTGCCGCAGAACAGTCCATTGAGCGTTTTATCGTCATGGCGTCGACCACCTCAACCGTAAATTCTGGCTTGTTTGATTATTTACTGCCCAAATTCAGCAATAAATTCAAAATGCAAATCCGGGTCGTCGGCGTTGGCACCGGCCAGGCTTTGAGGATCGCCCGCCGGGGTGACGCGGATGTACTGTTTGTTCACCACAAAGAATCTGAACTTGCCTTTGTGCGGGATGGTTTTGGAGTTAAACGCCTCAATGTCATGTATAATGACTTTATTATTGTTGGACCTCAGGTTGATCCGGCAAAAATCAAGAAAACCAAGACTGCCGCGGCAGCATATCAAGCAATCGCCCAAAGCCGGGCGGTCTTTGTCTCCCGAGGCGACGACAGCGGCACCCACAAAAAAAGTCTTGCAATCTGGCAATCGGCAATCAATACCAAGCCGAAATCAGCTATTTGGTACCAGGAATCTGGTGCCGGCATGGGGGCAACGCTTAATATTGCCTCTTCAATGGAAGCTTATACACTTACCGACCGGGCAACTTGGGAAAACTTCAATAATAAAACCACACTCAAAATTTTATTTGAAAACGATCCTTTGCTGCAAAATCAATACGGCATCATCAAAGTGAACCCAGCCCTCCATAAACACGTCAAAAGCCAGGAGGCTGAGATTTTTATCAAATGGGTTCTTTCAGCCGAAGGGCAGGCTACCATCAATACCTATCGGTTAAATGGTAAACAGGTATTTTTCGCCAATGCGCCCGGCAAAAAAATGAATTAGGGGGCTGACCCAGCTAACTAGTTCAAATATAGTTTAACTCACTATTTTATTTGTCTTAAATGAGCCAGCTGGCGCCGCGGTTTCGAGATTATGCGTTCAACGATTGCAGAACTGCAGGCAGCGGGCGTTGGTAAGAATGACTTGAATTCGACGATTGCCGCTTTCGCGGTTATTGGTATGCGCAGCTCGACGCCCTATTGGTTTAGCCATGATGGCCCGGAAATGATTAGTGAAGTCGGCAATCATTTTGCCCTGATATTTTGTCATGGGGCGCTGGAAGAACCACCGGCAGATAAAGATTAAAAGTTAGACATTGGGAGGCGTTAATTATGGTTGTTTTTTATCGGCGAATGCCGCGGTTTGAGTATTTGAAACCGCAGCGTTTCGAGGACGTGCTGGAGCTTTTGCAGAATAGTACGCCCAATCGTTACCGGGTTTTTGCCGGCGGCACCGACCTGATGGATCAACTCAAGCAAAGAAAAATCAATGTGCCGGAAACGGTGATTGACTTAAAAGGCATCACCGAGCTCGATTTTATCAACTTCGACAAATCATCCGGGTTGCGTATTGGTGCGTTGACAACTGTTGCCGATGTCGCCAAATCCCCGGAAATTGAAGAGCACTACCCAGCCCTCGCCCAGGGGGCGCGCGAGATCGCCTCCATTCAAATTCAAAACCGGGCAACGATTACCGGTAACATCTGCAACGCTGTTTCATCCGCCGATTCAGCACCGCCTTTGTTGGCACTAGGAGCCGAAGTTGTCTGTGCCAACAGAAATGGTGAGCGGACCATCAAAATCGAAGACTTTTTCTCCGGACCCGGTCAAACCGTTTTAAATCCGAACGAACTGGTGAAGGAAATCACATTACCACCACCGGTAGACAACAGTGATAGTGTATATCTCAAATTGGCGCCCCGGGGCCGCATGGATCTGGCCTGGATTGGCGTGGCCGTCTGGGCACAAATCTCTGAAAGAATATTCAATAATGTCCGTATTGGCTTGGGCGCTGCAGCGCCGACACCAATCCGCACACCTAATGCCGAAGAAGCTTTATGCGGTTTGGATGTGGTCTCAGAAAACATTGAGGCCGCTGCGGCGATTGCGTCTGGCGAAGCGTCACCACGCGAAAACAGTTTCCGGGCCGGCAGTGAATACCGCCACATGATGGTCGAAGTACTGGTCAAACGCGTCCTCACTCAGTTGGCAGGATAAGGAAGACAACCCATGGAAAAAATAACCTGTAATTTCGTTGTTAATGGACAGGCCGAAGAAATCTCAATCCCACCAAACCGGACCCTCCTGCATATGTTGCGCGAGGATTTAATGTTTCACGGCGTCCGCGAAGGCTGCAGCCATGGTGAATGCGGCTCCTGTAATGTGATCTTAGATGGCAAGCTGGTTAATGCCTGTCTGATCCTGGCAGTCGAGGCTGATGGCATGGAAATCCTCACCGTAGAAGGTATGGTTGACGGTGACAACCTGCATCCAATTCAACAGGCTTTTGTTGATGAAAGCGGGATGCAATGTGGCGCGTGCACAACGGGCATGATCCTCTCTACTAAGAATTTATTGGATGCCAATCCCGATCCAAGCCGCGAAGAGATTAAGGATGCGCTGGCTGGTAATTTTTGCCGCTGTACGGGGTATGCTAAAATATTCGAATCCGTTGAAGCCGCCGCTGAGAGCATGAAGGGGACCCAGTCATGAGTGATCAACCTGCAAAAATTGGTGATAATTGGCCGAACTTGATCGGCAAACGTTTACCCCGGGTCGATGCGGTCGAAAAGGTCAATGGCGATGCCAAATATGCCGGTGATTTCAATTTGACGGGTCAGCTATGGATGAAAATTCTGAGGAGCCCTTACCCCCACGCCAAAATTATCAGCATTGATGCCAGCAAAGCGCTTGAAATGCCGGGCGTCAAAGCGGTCGTAACGGCGGAGGATTTCAACGGCTGGTCCTGGGGTTGGGGACCGACGACCCGCGATGAAACGCCTTTGGCTGACGAAAAGGTTCGTTATTTTGCTGAAGCAGTTGCAGCGGTCGCTGCCGAAGATGAAGAAACCGCCGAGGAAGCCTGCGCACTCATTAATGTTGTCTACGAAGAATTACCCGGCATCTTTGACGCCGAAGAAGCGATGCGGGACGGCGCACCACAGGTGCACGACTATGTCGACAACAATATCAGCTGGGACTTTCATATGGATTACGGCGATGTCGAGGAAGGTTTCGCCGAGGCTGATTTTGTGCGGGAAGATCGCTTCGAGACCGGCCGCACCCTGACCGGCTTTTTGGAGCCACCGGCTGCCGTGGCACAAATTGATTCTTCAGGCATCACCATTTATGCCGCCAAACAGAGCCCCTATTTCATTTATCGTCAACTGGCGTCGTGCTTCAAGTTACCTTTAAGCAAAGTCCGCGTTATCCAGCCCTATGTCGGGGGCGGGTTCGGCGGCACCAAAAACGATTCCACCGCCGGTGATTTCTGCGCGGTCATGCTGGCCAAGAAAACCAAACGGCCGGTAAAATTCGTTTACAACATGGAAGAGGTGCTGACGACCTGCCGCCGCCGTCACAACATGATTGTCGATTGCAAAATGGGCATGAAAAAGGACGGCTCTATCACAGCAGTGCAGACCAAAGTAATAGCCGATGGCGGCGCCTTTACGGCGATCGGGCCGCTGACGATGTACCTCACCGGCATTATGACGACCCTGCCCTACAAGCTGGATCACTATAAACATGATGCCTACCGGGTCTTTACCAATCATCCGGTGAGCGCTGCCATGCGCGGCCATGGCGTCACCCATACCCGCTTTGCCGCTGAAATCCAGATGGAGAAAATGGCCGATGAATTGGGCATCGATCCGGTCGAGGTGCGCATGAAAAATGCCATCGAAGCACCCCATGAAACGATTAACGGTATTACCGTCGACACTTGCGGCCTCAAAGAAGGTTTGGAGATTGTATCCTCATCCTCTGCCTGGAAAGATAAAGATCAAAATAAAAAAGACGGTCCGGTGGTCCGAGGTATTGGCATTTCGGGCACATCTCATCTCGGTGGCGCCCGTCAGCGGGGCCACCAATCCTGTGCCGCCATTGTCCGCCTGTGTGAAGACGGCACGGTCAATTACCTCACCGGCGCCAGTGACGCCGGCCAGGGATCAGATACGGTGTTGGTCCAGCTGGTCGCCGAAGAACTCGGCCTGACGATGGAAGACGTCACTATCCAGCGGGTCGATACGGCGGTGACCCCGGTCGATAACGGCAGCTATGGCAGCCGGGTGACTATTTTAGCCGGTCAAGCAGCGCAAAAAGCGGCTCAAGAGGTTAAACGCCAACTGGCTGAGGCTGCTGCCAACATCTGGGAGGTTGATGCCGGTAAAATCCTGTTCAACGACCGGACCGTCTTTGTCGATGGTGACCCGGATAAATCCATGTCTTTCAAAAAACTCACTCAGATTGCCTGTTATTCAGAAACTGGCGCGGTGATCATGGGTAAAGGCTTTTCTGAATACGGTCTGGAAAAAATGGATTTTGAAAAAGGTTATGGCAATCCGGGGGTCAATTACAGTTTCACCTCACAATTGTCGGCGGTCGATGTCGACATTGAAACCGGCATGGTCAAGGTCAAAGATTTTCTCATCGCCCATGATTGCGGCCGGCCCTTGCATCCGGTGAATGTCGAAGCCCAGACCCAGGGTGCTGCTTCCCAAGGCTTGGGCCAAGCACTTTATGAGGATTTCAAAATGCGCGAAGGCCGCACCATGAACTCGACCATGGTTAATTACATGATGCCGCTCTCGACCGAACACCCGGATTTCGAATTGCACGATATCATCACCGATGATCCGCATGGGCCCTTTGGGGCTAAGGAAGCGTCGGAAGGCTCGATCATTTCGACTCCACCTTCCATCGTCAGTGCGATTCATGATGCCACCGGTATTTGGTTCACCAAACTTCCCGTGACACCGGAGAAAATTGTGCTCGCACTTAAAGAAAAAAAGGAAAATAGCTAATGGAATATCCCTTTGACGACGACCAAAAAACTTTTAGAGAACATCTTTCCCGCTGGGTTGATGAACGGCTGATCCCCCGTGCCGAAGAGTTGGATGAAAGTGGCGAATTTGCCCGTGACCTGTTCAAGGAACTCGGTGAACTGGGCTATCTCGGCATCAAATACCCCGAGGAATATGGCGGTGCCGGATTGGATCAGCGCTATGTTTATTACACCATACTCTGCGAGGAACTGGCACGAGGCTCAATGGGCTTTGCCGCCACGGTCGCGATGCATGGCTCAGCCGCGTCGCATATGTTGTTCGAGGATGGGACCGAGGAACAGAAACAAAAATACCTGGTGCCAGCACTGAAAGGTGACATGGTTTGTGCTTTTGCCATCACCGAACCCCAAGCGGGCTCCGATGCCGCAGCCATCCGTACCAGGGCCGAACGCACCAATGACGGCTGGGTCATCAATGGCAATAAAATATTCACCTCAAACAGTGTTTATGCCGATTTTATCACCGTGGTTGCCAAAGTAGACGGCGTGGCGGGCGCTCAGGGCATGGCGTTATTTTTGGTCGACACCAAAACCCCCGGCTTTCGTGTCGGCCGCCAAATTGAAAAATTCACCACCCATTGCTCAGATACTGCAGAGCTGTTTTTCGAAGATATGAAACTACCCCTTGATTGCCGTTTGGGTGGTGAAGAAAGCGATTTTAAAAGCGCCTACCGGATGCTGACAGTGGATCGAGTCATTACCGCCGCAATTGCACTCGGCAACGCCAAAGCAGCCTACACTGCTGCCCTGGAATATGCTCAAGAACGCGAGCAGTTCGGCCAAACCATCGGCAGTTTTCAAGCGGTGCAGTTTAAATTGGTTGATATGCTGGCAACTCTTGAGCAAGCCCATCTCTACACCTACCACTGCGCCGCCATGGCGGACCGGGGCGAGGATGTCACCAAAGAGGCAGCGATTGCCAAAATTGTCGCTGGTGATGGCGGCAATGAGATCTGCCAGAAAGCGCTCAATATCTTCGGCGGCTATGGGCTGACCATGGAGTATCCCGCGCAACGCTACCTCCGGGATTCGTTCTTCCCTGTGATTGGCGGCGGCACCAGTGACATTATGCGCCTAATTGCTTCCCGGAAAATGGGGCTTTAGGCGGTGGCCAAAATGGCCTTGGCGGTGATACAAGTGGATATGATCACCGAGATCATCCGGTCTAACGTAAGCTGTTTTGCTATATTGCGAAAGCTAGAGAGGGGTGGGGCATATCCGTTACGAATTCAGCTGTCCCATAAAAAGTGAGTGGAATGAGATTTCCAGTCGTTTTGTTTGGGCTGTTGATACTACTCCGTTTTGCCGCGCGAATATATCCAGAATTCAAAAAGCGTTTAACGGAAAAATCCTTCACTGCCCAGATCCGGACCAAAGATGGCAAGTCTGGCCGGTGGTTTACATTCGGCAATGGCAAAGTCCTCTCAAAAAATGGTTTCCACGCCGACGCCGCCGTAGTCCTTTCCTTTCACAATGCTGACATCGGCGCCCGTCTACTTACGCCGCCGGTTAACTGGCTGGAGCAAACCAGCGCCCAAAAAAATTTCGACCTGACACTGGAAGGCCCGGATGAGCTAACCTTTTGGTTTGTGCAGACTCTGATGATTGCACAACGCGCTAGCTGGAAGTTTGGCACCGATCTCGGAGGCGGCGTTATCCGCTATACCAGCATGACCAACGGTGGGCCTTGTTTCGTCTACGTTAAGGATGACAAAATCCTGCGCATTACGCCAATCGACTTCGACGAGCAAGATCCCGCACCATGGACTATCGAGGCAAGAGGCCAGCGCCTTACGCCGCCACGCAAGACGACCATGAGCCCCCACGGGCAGAACTGGAAATCTATGATCTACTCAGCTGATCGATTGCTTTATCCAATGAAGCGGGTCGATTTTGATCCCAAGGGCGACCGTCATCCTGAGAACCGGGGCAAATCAGGATATGAACGGATCACTTGGGATGAGGCCGCTGACATCGTCGGTGACGAGATCAAGCGGATGAATACCGAGCACGGTCGTGGCGCGATCACTTTTAACCATGGTTCGCACCATAGCTGGGGAAACATCGGTTATTTATTCAGTGCCCTAGTCCGCTTCGCCAATTTAGTCGGCCACACCAAGATCGTCCACAACCCGGACAGTTGGGAGGGGTGGTTCTGGGGAGCCATGCACCATTGGGGAAATTCTATGCGACTTGGCCTTAGCGAAGGCTACAGCACCGTGGAGGACTTGCTCGTCAATGCATATATGGTAGTATTTTGGTCAAGCGACCCCGAATCCACATCCGGTGTATACGGCGGACAGGAAGGTACGATCCGCCGTGGGTGGTTGAAAAGGCTCGGTGTCAAAGTCGTTCATATTGATCCCTATTTCAATCACACGGCTGCTTTTCTCGGCGGTAAATGGCTGGCGCCAAAACCAGGGACCGATGCAGCGCTAGCACTGGCTATCGCCTATGTTTGGATCACGGAGGATTTTTACGACAAGGATTTTGTTGCTAATCGAACCGTCGGGTTTGACGTCTGGAAGGATTATATTTTAGGTCTGGAAGACGACGTTCCTAAAACGCCCGAGTGGCAAGAGGCGGAAACCGGAATCAGCGCCCATGTGGTGCGGGCCCTGGCCCGGGAATGGGGCTCCAAGAAGACCTACCTCGGAGCCGGTGGTTTGGGAATGGGCTGGGGCGGCGCCTGCCGAAACGCCAATGGTATTCGTTGGGCGCGCGCCATGGTTTGCCTGCTTGCCATGCAAGGGTTCGGCAAGCCAGGTGTCAACATGGGTAATCTACAGTGGGGAACTCCGCTTGATCTTTCCTTCTGGTTCCCAGGTTACGGCGACGGCGGCATATCAGGTGACTTGCAGAACACGGCGCTGGCGATCCAACTCTACCAGCGTATGCCGCAACTGCCGACCGCCAACACGTCATTGCAGAAGATTCCGCGAGTCCAATTGCCGGAAGCGATCTTAAACGGAAAGGTCGAGGGTTACCCTCGGGATGGCCTTTCGCTAGAGGGCCAGTTCGCTAAAATCAAGTATCCGGCGCCCGCCCATTCACCGATCAAAATGCTTTATAAATACGGCGGATCAAACTTGAGCACTATGCCCAACGCCAACCGTTACATTGACATGTACCGCTCACCCAATCTTGAATTTGTTGTCAACCAGTCGATCTGGATGGAGGGTGAAGCTAAATTCGCTGATGTTATTCTGCCAGCCTGCACCAGTTTCGAACGCTGGGATATTAGCGAGTGGAGTGGTTTCGGCGGCTACGGCCACCACGGACAAACACAAGTTAACCATCGGGTTATCACGCTGCAACATAAATGCATCGAACCGCTTGGCGAGTCGAAGTCGGATTTTGACATTTTTGTAGAAATTTCAAAGCGGCTCGGCCTCAGCGCTTATTTTTCGGAAGGCATGAGCGAGCTAGACTGGGCTAAACGGATGTTTGACGCGTCTGACTTGCCGACAATAACTTCATGGAGAAAGTTCCGTCAGAAAGGTTATGCCGTCATCGCCGCGCCGCCGCCTACGGAACGTCCGCCAGTGGCTTTCAATTGGTTCTACGAAGGCCGCAAGAAAGATGTGCCTGAACCTTACCCTTCGCCGTCGGAATATAACGAAGAATTTCTGCACGGTTTACAAACACCATCAGGAAAATTTGAGTTCGAATGCAACTCTCTTAAGGTGTTTGATTCAGATGATCTGGAAAGGCCGCCTATCCTCAAATATGCTGCGCCTAGGGAAGGGCCTGGAAGCTCTAATTTCGACAAATTCCCGTTGCAATTGGTTTCGCCTCATCCGCGCTATAGCTTCCACACCCAAGGCGACGGCAAGGACAGCTTCATCAATGATATCCAGGATCACCGGGTTCTGATAGATGGTCACTATTACTTGGTTCTAAGATTGAATACTCAGGATGCCGAGGAACGCGGCATAAGACGGCACGATCTGGTTCGAATATATAACGACCGGGGGTCGGTAATCTGTGCGGCTGAACTCACCGAGCGAATTAATCCAGGTGTGATCCACGGTTACGAATCCTCGGCAGTCTACGACCGGGTTGACGATTCTGAGAATGCGCCAGAGCGCGGGGGGTGCCTGAATCTATTAACACCGGAACGATCACAAATTAAGCAAGCTGAAGCGATGGCCCCTAGCCTTTGTTTGGTTGAGGTCGAAGCCTGGATTGAGTAAATTTCTTAACGACCCAAAATTCTTCGAACAATACAATCTAGATTGCCACCACGGGCCTGACAATGGAATACCCGGAACAGCGCTGCCTAAGAGATTATTACTTCCCATTGATTGGTGGCGGCACCAATGACATTATGCGCTTAATTGCGTCACGAAAATTGAGGCTCTAGAACGGGAGAAAAATACGATGTCAAAAGAACGTATTGAAGGATCATTTGTTGCCTTGATCACGCCGTTTAACAAAGACGGATCGATTGATTTTGAGGGCTTCCGGACGCTGTTGGATTTTCATGAGAATAACAGCACCAGCGCAGTTCTGATTATGGGCTCAACTGGCGAGGTCTCTATGCTAAGCCCTGAGGAACGTCACCAAATCGTGTCAAAAACTCTAAAACACAAAACCGGTAAGATGCTTTTTTATTACGGCTGCACCGGCCCGCATACCCAAGCAACTATTGATTATGTAGCCCATGCCGCCAAGGAAGGTGCCGACGGTGCCATTATCGCTGCCCCGGCCTATATCTGCGCCTCCAACGAAGATATCGTGCAGTATTTTCTGGAAATCGCCGATGCCAGCGATATTCCGATTGGCATTTACAACAACCCGCCGCGAGTGAAAACCGATCTGACGACGGCTGATATCGTCCGTCTTGCTGAACATCCCAACATCGTCGTCAATAAGGAATCGACGACCCGGGTCGGCCAGGTCGCTCAACTGTGCGCAGCCAAGCCGGATCTGTCGCTGATGTGTTGCTGTTCCCCCAACCTCGGCCTGGTGGTGCCGTTAATGGCCCTCGGCGGACATGGCACGGCAAATATGACAGGCAATATTATCCCGCAGGAAATGGCCGTTATTTCCAAACCCTGGCGAGATGACGGTGATGCTTTTAACTGCCGCGAGACTTGGCTTAAAAACTTACCGATGCTGCATTTCGCCTATTCAGAGACTAATCCGGTGGCGGTAAAATCCCTGATGCAAGCTATCGGCATGCCGGCCGGTGCCCTCAGGCGTCCACTGCGGCCCTTGTACCCTCAGGCCCTGCAGGTTGGCTTAGATATTGTCCGTAACCTAGAGCTTGATAAAAAATACGGCTATTCGCTGAAACCGGTTCTGGCGGCAGCGGAATAAGAGAGCTCAACTGCAAACTTTTTCTAAATTCGGATATTCGACTAGATATTCTTCAGGTAACCCAAACCAAGCCAACACCCTAGTCATTTCCCAGAAAGGCTTCCTTTCTACGTGAGAGCCAAATTGTGAAGAAACTGACCAACGGTGGGCAAAGCCAAAATCTTTCACACTGCCAACCACCCAAGAGAATTGGCACCCATTTGTTAAAAAAATTCCCGATTTTTCCTGTTTTTAGCTTCGTTTTTGAAATGGCTGACAAAAACGCAGTTAATATCGGTATCAATCAAGTAATCGCAGGTCATGTAAACAAAACCCAAATTTCCCAAGCACCTGAAATTTCACAGCTGTAATATAACCAATTATATAAGGGTATGCAGAAAATAAATTTCCAGCGCTTATTTTGTATACAGGATTGTCAAATTAACATTGAAGCTATTAATGCCGGCAATTTGGTTAGAATGATAATTAACTGCCAAAGGTAATTGAGGATGGCTTTTGATGCGGCAAAAATTATGTATAATTGCTGCTGGTAAAAAATACATTTTAACGAGGGAGGTGGTGAGTATGGGTCTAGCAGTGATTGGTGCCGGTTTCGGCCGCACCGGAACAGAGTCGATGAAGACTGCCCTCGAAATTCTTGGGCTCGGTCCGTGTCAGCATATGAAAGTCCTCTTGGCGGACCCAAAGCAAGAGGCTTATTGGCGCAAAGTCCTGCAGGATGAACAACAAGGCAAACTGCCAAACTGGGATGAAGCATATGCCGAGTATAACTCCGGTGTCGATTGGCCGACTGCTTATTACTGGCGCCAGCTCGCTGACTATTATCCGAACGCTAAAATCCTGCTCACTCTCCGGGACGCTGACAGCTGGTACGAAAGTACTGCGAATACCATATTGAAAGTTGTTAAAAAATTATCTGATCCGGAGTCGATTGGCCTCAAGATGATCAGTGAAGGTGTTTTTCACAACCGTCTCGAAGACCGCGACTACACCATCGCTCTCTATGAAAAACACAATGCCGAAGTCCGCGCGGCGTTTCCGCCGGAGCGCCTGCTGGAATACAACTTGGGCGACGGTTGGGAGCCGCTGTGCAAGTTCCTGGAATTACCAGTGCCTGATGAATCCTACCCGCAAAGTAATGCTAGTGACGAATTTCACGAATTTTTTGACCAAAGAGTTAACTAATGGAGAACGGTCTTGAACCAGTATCCGAGTAACGAACCTGTCCGGCTAACGCAGGAAAATCAGCCAAGTAGCGAAGGACCATACAGCGATATCGGCGAATTGCATCGTGATGACGATGAATTTTGCGGCATTGAAATTCTCGAAAATTTTGAACGCTTTAATCAAGCCAACGATATTTACACCCGCGGCCAATGGGATTCCCGGATCAGATCGGAAAAAGTTCTCGATTGGTTCAAAGGTATGTTCAGGCCCGGCATTGGCGTCAAGAAAAGCGAAGGGTATCAAGCTCGCGATTTCGCCCTAAAGAACGCTGGTTGGATGGCTACAAATCTCATTATCCAGCGTAATCTTCATGCCGACCGGACCGATGGCTTTCTCGATTATATTGAAGAGTTTTGCTCGCCCAATCCGGAGAAAATGGAAATTGAATCGGTTGAGCAAATGACGGCCGAAGTTAAACATGCCTGCCTGACATTTGGTGCCAGCGATGCCGGCATCACCGCCTACGACCCACGTTGGCATTATACCAGCAGTTTCTCGACTAAAACTTTGTCGGAAAAAGAGTACAGGATACCGGAAGATCTGCCAAACGTGATCGTGGTGCTGACTGAAATGGATCACGATGTCATCCGCACTTACCCGTCGGCAACAGCTGGGGTCACGGTCGGTAACGGCTATTCTCATGATTGTGCGATGACGCTTTCGATAGCAACTTATATTCAGAATATGGGGTATCGCGCCGTGGCGACGGTCAACGATACCTCCCAGTGCATTCCCTACGCGATTCAGGCCGGCTTGGGTGAATATGGGCGTAGTGGTATGCTGATCCATCCCAAGTTTGGCCCGCGGATGAGGATTGGCCGTATCCATACGGATCTACCGCTCAATCACGATAAACCGATGCGATTTGGCGTGCGCGAGTTTTGCGAAGTGTGCCGGCGCTGTTCCGATGGCTGTCCACCAGGTGCGATCCCGGACGGTCCGCCCCAGGAAGAGATTATTAATCAGTCGAATATTGTCGGTATCAGGAAATGGACAGTTGATGCTGAAAAATGTTTCAAATTCTGGGTCAATCAGGGAACCGAGTGCGGCGTTTGTATGCGGGATTGTCCCTATAACAAAAACCCGGCCAACTGGGTGATCCAAAGGTACCATCAAATGTGGCTGAAACTGGCGGCCTCGCCGTTCAAAAAGCTCGCTCTGTGGCTGGACATCAAACTTGGTTTCGGCGGCCGCTTGCGCCCCAACGACTATTGGGCAACTAAACTGCGCAAATCATAGTCAATTGGCTTAAAGCGGGGGAACATGGATAAGCGCACATTTGGACAAGTTCTGAGCGGCAATATTACCCATCATGGCAATCGGGTGGCAATCATTGAGGGTGAGACGAGCTGGACTTACGCCGAATTTGGCGAACGCGTTTATAAACTGGCGACACTGCTGGCTGGGCTTGGCTTGGCACCGGGTGACCGCTTTGCCATTCAGGTAAAAAACAGCCGGGCTTTTGAAGAATTGCGTTGGGCAGGTTTTGTCAGCGGCGTTGTGCCCGTAGCGATCAATTGGCGGCTGGCCCCGCCTGAGATTAAGCATGTGCTTGAAGATTCCGCCGTCGAAATTATTTTTATTGATGAAGAATTTACCGGCGTTTTCGACAACCCAGAACTAAACCAATGGCAGGAAGGTCTCCAACCCATCGGGCCCGCATTAGACACCCAAATAGAGCAGGCTCAGACGGCTAAAATAGTTCCAGATATTAGCCCCGACGATGATGCCATGCTGTTCTACACCGGCGGCACCACCGGGCGCAGCAAAGGAGTCCGACTGAGCCATTGGAACATCATCTCCTGTGGTCTGGCCTTCGGTTTGAGCGTCGGGGCCAGAGCGGATGACGTCTACCTCCACGTTGCGCCGATGTTTCACTCTGCTGACCTTATCGGCACAGCTTGGTTTCTAAATGGTGCCACGCATTGTTATTTGCCGGCCTTTTCACCCGCCGGATTTTTACAATGTATTGCCGACAATCAGGTGAGCGTCACGGTAACCGTGCCAGCTATGCTGATGGCTGTCGTCGGTAGCGTGAAAGTAACAGATTTCGATATCACCTCTTTACGCGTGCTGATGTATGGCGCCTCGCCAATGGCCTTTGAATGGACCGAGCGGGTTGCCGCAGCCTTTCCCGATACCGATTTTCTAAACTGCTATGGTCTGACCGAAACCGCGCCGGATTTAACCATTTTTGATGCCGATGAGTTTCGCGCCGCGATCGAAAGCGGCGAGCGCAACGGTATTGTCACCTCGGTCGGAAAACCCAATGTACTGATCGATTTGCGGGTTGTTGGTAACGATGACAAAGATGTAGCGCCGGGTGAAGTTGGCGAGCTGTGGGCACGCGGCCCCAACATCATGAAGGGTTATCTCAACCTGCCTAAGGAGACCAGCGCCGCCATAAGTGATGGCTGGCTGCACACCGGTGATATGGCCCGGATTGATGAAAAGGGTTATGTCTATCTCTTGGACCGCCTGAAAGATCTGGTCATCACCGGTGGTGAGAACGTCTATTCTTCGGAAGTTGAAGCCACACTGCACCGTCATCCGGCAGTCAGCGAGGCAGCGGTCATCGGCCTTCCCGATGATAAGCTCGGCGAAGCGTTGTTTGCAGTTATTGTTCTGCGCTCGGATGCGGAGGCCCCAGCAAAGATTACCGACGAAGACCTCATCACCCATTGCCGGGATTTAATCGGTGGCTACAAAATTCCCCGGCAATACGCTTTTACCGATGCCCTGCCCAAAAGCGCGCTAGGCAAAGTTTTAAAAGCAGACCTCAGAGAGCAATACTCGTAACCTGTTCTACTCAACACCCTTTGTATTTCTTACGGACACACTCACGGGAACGATTATCAGTTACGCGAATCATAAAGGGTATCCATCGCCTCAGAGATATCACGCGACGGGTTATCGCGGCACCAAGAAGCAACCCACGACGCAACTTCAGAAAACTTCATTTTTAAGTAATCTTCTTTACCTGTAATCTTCATTACCTATCGTCATTTCATTCATCCCAGTAATATATCCAACATCTGCTGCGTTAGTACTTGGCTGGATGATGGGATATATTATGATAAGAGGGCCCTCTTGGTTCTTACTCACCAAGGGGGTTTTCTTGTATTTAAGATAAACTCTCCCTTAGAGTCACCGAACTACCTTTAGAACACCGTATAAGTCGTTATGGACACTTTTTGAGGTGGCGATCCCGACAGGATTCCGCTAATCTAAGGATAACAGCCACTTAGACTAAATTTTAACAATTAAACTTCCCCATATCTACCATTGTTTCCTTTTTAAGTGACAAACGACTGAAGAGAAGACATTGACAGATATCACAGCAAACGAGTCTAAGACGAGCAAACTAAGTCCAACTAAAGATTGTTCTGAAAAAACTGCACAGTAAAATCAAGAGTTTTTTTAGCAGTCTCTTTAGTGCCTCCCGAAGTCACCCCTTTTTTACCGCATTGTTGGACCAGCGTTTTAATAGTCTTACTCCATCCTCCGTCCCGGCTCGATATGCCGTACTTATCGACGGATATATGTCCGTCGTCATCAAAGGTAGACCAGCCGCATTCACCAAAGGTCCATGAGTTCGGGTATCTCTTAAGTCCGCCCGCATTAATGAAGCCATGATGCACGCCATCCAAGACAGTTATTTCTATATCCCAACCTTGTGTTTTTTTTGTTTTGACATTCTCGATACAATATTTCGCGGGCGTATAATCGTCGGCACCAGCTACTAGAAGGTGAACTTTTGTTTTAGTTGGCACGCTGTATTTAAAGTTGGATTGGCATGAAGGATAGACAGGTAAAGACGCCTTGTAGACATGCCCATTTCCAAGCTTTTCAGCTAGTTTCTTCTCAACTGAATCTCGAGCAATGATACCGCCAAATGAGTATCCGGTAATTCCAATCCGTTTGGCATCTACGCAGCTAATGCTTTGAAGGTATCTAAACGCGGAAAAGGTGTCGAAAAGTCTGGTGGCTTTGGACAGCCTAGATTGGTCACTAGCAGTGCCAGTCATTCCACGCGGAGATAAAGAGTCAGGTACAAGCGCAATAACACCAATCTCGTTTAAAGCCATTGAAAGTTCTCTATACCAGGGCTTCTTTGGATTTCCGGAGCCATGCTGAATAATGACAGCAGGCATTTTTTCTGTACCACACTTTTTAGGGATGTAGAGTTTTCCTGTTATAATTTGGGTTTCTGGCTTTTTACCTGAGATGATATCGTGATAGCCATTTAGATTATTTCCAGAGTAAATTTCTACTTGATTTTCCCCAGGTGACAATATTTCCGGCTGATTTGTGTTGGTTGTAGTTTGACAGCCAACAATCGATAAGCTCGCTATTCCCAGAAAGCCAATCACTTTCGGTCTGACTATAAATTTCTCTATCATTAGTTCCCTCTATTTTTCTAAACTCAAGACTTATCCCCTCTCAATCAGAATATACATAAAATTCTATTCCCAATAGTCAGTTAAGGCAAAAAAAAGGCTCAATTGCCAGACTGGTGTGTACCCCCACGGCATCAGGAAGGGTACGGCGACTATTGCTAGAAAAGGAGGAGCCACAACTGGCAAACTTAGAGCATTTTTGGGTGGCAGAGTGACAAAATGGCTAATCATTATACGAAAAAAGCGTATAATGGAGAGATGGCCAAGCCCGTTGTGGGATTTATGGATTACAAGAAAACAACTAAAAAGTGACTAGCAAAGTGTTAAGCAATTGAAAATATGAGGAAATATTAGGAAGGTGGTGACCCCGACAGGATTCGAACCTGTGACCTGCTGATTAGGAATCAGCCGCTCTATCCGACTGAGCTACGGGGCCACTTTTCACCTCACTTTTGATATATCACCTAGACCCAAAATAACAAGAAATACACCTTAACCACCACTAGGGTATATCCTATTCACGAATCATTCACAGAAGGTTTTAAGTGATATAAAGGGAGAAAGGGTTTCTAACTCTCATGAGAGTCTAAAAATCGTTAAATGACCTATGTGAATGTCTAATAAGGACAAGAAATGGGTTATACACTATTCACAAATCATTCACATAAAGAAATCGTTGATTTTAGCACCTTATAACCTATTGATATACTTTGACTATTTCGATTAACTAGATGGAGAAATATATTAGAAATCTGTCGCTCTATCCGACTGAGATACGGGGACCCAATGATAACAAGTGTGATAATACGCGGGCAACGATAGCTTATATCACAGCCACGCTGGGCAACAATTTTAAAACTCGGGAAATATCTTATTGCAGCGGCAGGGAGTAATAGAGCGTTACCGTTTCGGTGCCGGGATTGGTGTTACCGATGCTGGCATTTGAATAATGCGAGATGGCGACGCCAAGCCGTGCCCGGTTATCAAACCGATAGGCCAGTTCCAACTGTGATCTAAATTCCAGGGCGTGACCCAAATCAAGCTTGCTGTTGCCTCCCCAATAATAATGCGGTGCAAAAGACGGTGTCATGACAAAGCGCCGGCCCAGAAAAAGATCAATCAGCACGCCCGCGCCAACAAAGCCCTGCTGGGTGCTGGTGTAAGATGCGGCGGCAAAGGGTTTGAAAATAGCAAACTTTTTATCCGAGCGGTATTCAACACGAAATTCCGCCCCGGTTTCTTTGCGGCGGTTAAAATCGTAATAGCCGGCGCCAAAAGACAGAAAAGCCGGATCGTCTTTTTTGCCGTCTTGAGCCCAAACAGGCGCAGCGGGCAATACCAGCGGCATTACGGCGAAGGCCACCAATAGTCCGATCAATAATTTTAACGCACTGCGGGTCACGGTTAAGTTTCACCTAAGTTGAATTTGTATCAGTAATGTCGGGCATCTTAAGGTTGATTGGGCCAAATGCAAGAAAATGATGCAAGAAAATATCGGTCTTTCTGAATGACTTAGCGCTTTTTAGTTTAATTTTGGCCTATTATTAACGCATTTTAAATCGCTCGGTTGCGGCGACAAGAGCGGACCGCATCGCCGGT
>CAJWIB010000005.1 GCA_913041095.1 uncultured Rhodospirillaceae bacterium
AGATTTTGTCAATTAGACTCGAAAATCAGTCCGCGCCGGTAAAGCTTACCAGTCGGCCCGATCGGCAGTGCATCATGAAAATGAATAGCTTTCGGCACATGGGTCTTGGGCAGCAATTCCTGGTCGAGGCAGTAATTCACTAACTCATCCTCGCCAACAGTTTCACTCGCCACCAGGTGGGCTTCAATGCGCTGCCCCCATTTTTTATCGTCAACACCTACTACCGCCGCCATTTGAACGGCTGGATGTTTCAAAAGCGCGGCCTCTACTTCCTCGGCATAGACCTTTATCCCGCCGGTATTGATGCGGTTATCGAGCCGTCCTTTAACAAAAATCAGCCCATTTTCATCGATATATCCGAGATCACCGCTCCGCCACCAGCCGGCAAAGAATTTATTCTTAGTTCCTTCTGCATCACCATAATAGCCGATAGCAATCGACGCACTTTTAAGGGCTATTTCGCCGATCTCCCTTGCCGGCAATTGATCGTCGAATGATCCTTCCGGATCGATAATCCGTACTTCGGTATCTTTAACCGGCTTGCCGGTTGATGCCGCTTGCCCTTCTTTCGACAATATGTCCGACCCCGCGATCACGCCCGACGCGCAGCCGCCTTCCGAGGTTAAATAAGACGTCATGACGTTGACGCAAATTTTTGCCTGTAAATCTTCGACCAGACTTTCGGAGCCGGGCTCACCTGAGTAAAACGCGGTTTTCAAATACGAGAGATCGTATTTTTCTGGCTCGGCCGCCATCACCATCCGCCATACGGTCGGCACCAGTGGTGCGAGCGTGATCTTTTCTTTTTCCAGCGTCGACAAAAAATTCACCGGATCAAAACCAGCACCAAACAACACCCGCCCCTTAATGAAAATAAACGGTAACACCGTATGTATCCAAGCAGCAAAGGACGGCGCCATAATAATCATGGTGCTGTCACTCTGGTCCCAGCAGTCGTAACTATAAGGCCCATATACGGCGGTCGCCGCCAATGTCGCTTGGCTATGCTGGATACATTTGGGCACGCCTGTCGTGCCGGATGAAATTAAAATCACCGCCGGATCATCGGCCTCTAACACCTCGGACGTCAGTGGTTCACTTGCTGTTAAATCATTTGAGAGGGAAATCACGTTGTTAGCGTCGATCAGTTCTTGTGCCTCTTCAACCAGCTCAAGATCGGTAAATATTTTCTTGGCTTCAATGAACTCAATGTTTTTGCGATTACGTTCCGGCGTCTCTCGCACATGCAGGCAACAGGGTATGATACCGCTGACCAAGCAGGCAAAGAAGGTCACCGCATGAGGTACCGAACTGCTACAATAAAAAGCGACGACATCGCCCTTTGAAAGTCCGAGTTCGTAAAGATGCACCACCGCCGCGTCAATATTTTCCCATAATTCGATCCCATTCAGGCTTTGATTTTCATCGGCAATAAAAGTCGCCTCAGCCTTTTCGGTGCAAGCCTGCTTGATGATTGAGGCGATGGTCGATGACGCCACGGTGGAATGCTCCGCCAATTAGTTAAAGACTTTTGGCGATTATGTACTTCATTACTTCATTGGTGCCAGCGTAAATTCGATGGACCCGCGCATCCGCCCAAGCGCGTGCGATCGGGAATTCCCAGACATAGCCATAGCCGCCATGCAATTGCAGGCAGTCATCCAGCACCCGGTCAGCCAATTCGGTTGCCCAGAGTTTCGCTTTTGCCGCCAGATACATCGAACACTCTCCTTTGGCATGGAGCTCAATGCAACGATCAATGAACGGACGTCCAGCCTCAACATCGGCCGTCATTTCCGCCAGTTTAAACTGGGTGTTCTGAAAATCGAAAACCGTTTGACCGAAAGTTTTGCGCTGCTTGGTATATTCAATGGTTTGATCAACCGCCGATTCGGCCAAAACGATGGAGCGCACGGCCACCACCAGACGTTCCTGCGCCAAACCATCCATCAACAATGCCCAGCCCTGATTAAGCTCACCCACCAAATTGGCCGCCGGCACGCGGACGTCATCGAAAAACAACTCTGCCGTATCCTGCGCCTTATTGCCGATCTTTTTGAGATTTTTACCCCGGCTGACACCCGGCAGCGATAAATCCACCCAGAACATTGAAACGCCTTTGGCCCCCAGCGATGGATCGGTTTTAGTTGCAAGCAAAACGTAATCGGCAATGTGGCCATTGGTGATAAAAGTTTTTGCGCCATTGATGATGTAATCAACCCCGTCAGCCTTAGCATTGGTCTTAATTTCCTTCATATCACTGCCGCCACCCGGCTCAGTGAGGCCAATGGCTGAAATCCACTCGCCGGTAACCATCTTTGGCAGCCAGGCTTTTTTCTGCTCGTTGGTACAGAAATTCTGCAAAATTGGTGCAATGATATAAGCGTGCATATCCCAGGCGGGTGCCGCCACACCATAGCGGCCGAGCTCTTCGATTACTATGGAGTCAAATAGAAAGTCACCACCGATGCCACCATATTCCTTCGGTGTGCTAGTGCCTAAGAGCCCAACTTCACCAGCGCGCAGCCAGATATCCCGGGGCGTCCGCCCGGCATCTTCCCAGCTTTCATAGACCGGCAGCACTTCTTCCTGCAGGAAGCGGGCAACGGAATCGCGAAATATTTCATGTTCTTCAGCATAGATGGTGCGTGGAATTTCAAACTGCATTTTCTTCTTCCCTAGGCAAATTTAATTTGTACATACTATTTAGTATGGTATAACCCAAGTAAACTTTTAAAACAATACCTTTTAGTATGGTTAACATGAAAAACATCAAGCGGAGATTAGGAAAAGAGCAATGGGCAGCCCACGGGCTCAAGATGCTCGGACAGATAGGCGTCGGCTCACTGCGCATTGACGATCTGTGCCGCCACTTGAAAGTGACTAAAGGTAGTTTTTACTGGCACTTCAAAAGTCGTACTGAATTTTTAAACGCGGTTCTCGAACATTGGAAACAGACAGCAACCTTCGATATCATTGACCGCATAGAAGCCAAAGGCGGATTGCCGCAAGATAAAATATTGGCGCTATTTGATGAATCAAATTCAGGTGTCGTTGATTTCAGTGCTGAGCAAGCCATTCGGCATTGGGCAAAAACAAAAAAACAGGCAGCCCAGGCGGTGCTTTATATTGACGACCAGCGGATGAAATTTCTCATACCCCAGTTTAGGGCATTGGGGTTTTCCAAATCCGAGGCTGAGACACGAACCAGATTGCTTTATTCGCTGATTATCAGCGAGGCAATCATTTACCAAAAAGAAAAACCAGCTAACCGCCGGCGGCGCCAGCGCCAGTGTTTCGATGCGATAGTTTTTCCAGCCTAAGCTTATTCAGCCGCCGAGCCTTCGCTTAAGTCCATCGCCAGCCAGCTCTCTGCATTTTGACTAAACAATTTTGCTTTCGTCTGTTCATTTAATTTAGGAGCTGTTCGAATAAGTTCACCCATTTTAATCTCGCCCAATGGGAAAGGATAATCGGTACCAAACATCACTCGCTCTTCGCCCATAACATCGATCAGCAAGTCCAAAGCTCCATGATCAAAGACAGCGCTGTCGACAAAAAACCGGTCGACATAGCTCGACGGTAGATTCGGGCAATCAACGCGCACGATATCGCGTTCCTTCCAGGCATTATCAACGCGTCCCAGCAAATAGGCAAAACTACCGCCGCCATGAGCAAAGCAAATCCTCAACGACTTATCGATCCGCTCAAACGCACCCGACAATATCAGCGATAATATAGAAAGCTGGGTTTCCGCCGCCATCGCCACCAGCCACGGCAGCATATATTTCTTCATTCGATTACCGGTCAACATATCCCATGGGTGAACCAGGACGGCGGCGTTTTCTGCGGCGCAATGTTGCAGAAACGTGACCAGACCTTCATCATCCAAGTCTTTGTCGCCAACATGGTTACCGATCTGCACCCCAAGATGGCCATCTTTCATCGCCTGACTTAGGACGTTGCAAGCTGTGTCGATGTCTTGCAATGGCACCTGGGCCAAGGGCAGCAACCGGCCGCTGGAACGACCGCACATTTCAAGTACAGCATCATTAAAAATATGTGCACATTCGGCCGCCTGATCAGCTGGGCGAGTGGTCGCAAACAGCACCGGCGTCGAACATATGACTTGAATATCTATGCCGTATTGGTCCATTTCCTCCAAACGTTTGTCAACATCCCAGCAGGCGGAGTAAATCGGTCTAAATTCTTTATCGCCGACCATTACGGTCGCCGTGCCATCGCCATGGTGTTTCATCCATGGCCAATCCGGCGTGCCGAACTTCTCGGCCAAATCCGGCCAGGTCTCCGGAAAAAAATGGGTGTGCATATCGATGATGAGAGGCGCAGCACTCATAGGACAATCCAACCCTCCGGCGCTTGGCCTTTGCCGGGATGCAGGGTGCCACATTTCGGACAGGTGCGTGCTTCTTCATCTTCAAAAAACGCATCATAGATTTTAGGCAAAACCTCGACAATGCCTTCCGGACCGCCTAGCGGCACTTCAACCCTGTGAACACGAGATTCGCATTCAAAGCAATACCACTCAAAGCCCTCGAGCATACCTTCCTGGCGTGGCGCTTCGACAACGATGCCGATAGAGCCTTCTTGTGGGCGCTGAGGTGCATGGATGGTGTGGGGCGGCAACATCAACACTTCACTCTCACGAACGGTAATATCATAGATGCAACCTTCATCGGCGATCTTCAACATCATGTCGCCTTTGATTTGATGAAACCATTCTTCAACCGGATCATCATGGAAATCCACCCGGGTGTTCGGACCACCGACGACCATAACAATCATATCAACACCGGCATGCATGAGCTTATTGTTGACCGGTGGTTTTAGTTGGTCGGCATTGTCTTCAACCCATTTTTCGAAGTTGAAAGCTTGTAGGCGTGGATGTGCAGGCATGACAGCTCCTATTTATACAATCTCTTATTAAAGTAGGATCAGTTTAAAGGATTAACAGTAACTGTCTAATGTTTAGAATAATTTTGAAAAGCAGTTAATTTTGCGTGAATCGCACTGGACGAGATTTTGGAACTGAGTTGACTGCAGATAAAATAGCTTGGGTGTCGTTTTCATAGTGTTGGTAGAGATCATCGACAGTGCCGGTTTGGCCAAAATACTCGGCGCCTAAGGGTAACATGCATAGTTCGGTTTGTATGACCAAGCGTAGTACCAGAGCGGACTTAATGTCAGTACTGCCCCCAAAAGCAGACGTGGTCCCAAGTATTTACCACTGATTATGAGCAGAATTGTTATCCAATTGCTTTATTTATTAAAGGCGGGTTAGAATTTTATGCAAGTGCCGTAGGATACCCAAATTGTTTTGTCGCCATCGATGTTTTTGCCATATATGTAGGAGCGAGTATATTTGTTACCCTTGAATAACCAGTGAGTGGATTATAATGAGTGCCAAAATTAGCGATGAAGCGTTAAAAGTGGCAGCGGAAATTTCAGCTGCGACGATGCATGAAGCGGTCGGCAAAATCGGTGCCCTGCCATCTTATTTGAAACCAATCGCCAAAGGCATGAAAATTTGCGGCCGCGCCTATCCGGTTAAAGGACCATCGGGATGCAATTTGTGGCTTCACCGGGCGTTGGCCAAGGCTGAACCGGGTGACGTGCTAATTGCCGATGTCGGCGATAATCCAGAGTACGGCTATTGGGGAGATATCATGGGTACCAGCGCTATGACGCGCGGCATTATCGGTCTCGTCATAGACGGTTGCGTACGCGACTCCGACGAATTGGAAAAAATGGGATTCCCGGTGTTTTCGTCCGGCCTGTGCATTCGCGGCACCGCCAAATTGTTTGATGGCACCGGGTCCTTGGCAGAGCCGATCACAATTGGCAAAATTACTATAAATCACGGTGATCTCGTCCTGGGAGATGAGGACGGCTTGGCCATCATTCCAGCCGATCAGGTTGAGGACGGTATTCAGAAATCCATTGAGCGTGAAGCTAAGGAAGACGCCACCAAAGAACGCCTTAGAACCGGCGAAACCTCGCTTGATATTTATGGTTGGGATAAGGGCTAGTCATGGCACATATACCGGGTTTTCCGTGCGTTCACTTTGGTTTTGAAGCAGTAAAAGAACTGCCAGGCGAGCTCAAAAATCGCGGCATTGACCGGCCATTGGTTATCACCGATCAGGGATTGGTCAAACATGGTGTCTGCCAGAAATTACTGGATGCTCTACCCTCAGATATAGCGGTTTCAGTATTTGACCAAATCCCTGAAAATCCAACCATCGCTGGGGTCGAGGGCGCGCTCGCGGTTTATCAGGAAAATAATTGCAACGGTATAATCGGGCTCGGTGGCGGCTCCGTACTTGATTCCGGCAAGGCACTTCGCGTTGCCACTAATCAAAATATGGCGGTCATTGAATACCTCAATGATCTCAGCAAAATAACCGCCGATGTTGCTCCGTATATTACCATTCCAACGACCGCCGGCACTGGCGCGGAAATCACCTTTGGCGGCGGCATCCATCCCGAAACCAATGCTCCAGCGATATCCATTCGCTCGATCCATGTGCAACCTGATCTGGCAATTTGTGATCCTGACTTCACCATGACCCTGCCACCACTTTTAACGGCAGCCACCGGTATGGACGCGCTCACCCATTGCGTTGAGGGCTTTCTTTCCAATAACGCTAATCCGCCAACCGAAGCGATTGCTTTGGACGGTACGCGCCGTGTGGTCGATTTTATTCAACGCGCTGTTGAGGATGGCAGTGACCGCGAGGCGCGCCTCAATATGTCGATGGCAGCCTTGCAGGGCGGCATGGCGATTTATATGGGTCTCGGCCCTATTCATGCGCTGTCGATGTGTTTTGGCGACAGCCCGCTGCATCATGGTACGCTGGTCACCGTAGCGATGCCGGCGGTAATGCGCTTTTTTAATGGTAAACTTGAGGATGGCGTGCTTGAGCGTTTTGCCGAGGCGATGAACCTCGTGGCGGACAAAGACGCCGGCAACAGGATCGCCGATGCAGTGACCGATATAAACGCCAAGCTCGGCCTGCCTTCAACTGTGCGTGAAATGGGCTATGAGAAAACCGACGTCAGCCGCATGATCCAGGAAGCCCATGATAGCCCGTTTAACCTGCCGTCTCCAATCCGTCCTAGCATGGCTGATTACGAACAACTCGTCGCCGAAGTATTAGGATAGTAAAATGAGTAAGATTGATATTAGCCTTGATAACCTCAATCTCAATGATGTGGTACCTAGCATCGCCGAACATGAAGGCAGCGAGGCGCTCCGTCTGGTGCTGACACCGGATGCCGAAACACCCGACAATCCGACTTTTGCCCGCATCAAAAACCTCGAATTCCACAATGGTGTTATCGAGATTGAAGTGGCCGGGCGGCCGTTGCCGGATGCCATCCCGGAGGCACGCGGTTTTATCGGCGTCGCTTTCAGGATCAAAGATGATCTTTCAGCTTTTGAGTGTATGTATTTGCGGCCAACCAATGGCAGAGCCGAACAACAGCTTCGCCGCAATCGCGCCACCCAGTATTTTTCCCATCCCGATTGGAAGTTTGATCGCCTCCGCACCGAAGTGCCAGGCCATTATGAAGCTTATGTCGACCTCGTCACCGGGGCTTGGACCAAAATGCGGATTGAAGCTGAAGGTGATAAAGCCAAACTGTTTGTCCATGACAACGAACATCCGACAATCATCGTCAACGATCTTAAGCATGGGCCGGATTTAGCTGGCGGAATTGGTCTCTATATCGATAACGGCACCGAAGGTTTTTTCAAGAATTTGATGGTAACCCAAGGCTAGCCCGATATTAAAAAAGTAATGCAGAAAATGTCCCGCAAACGGGCGCGTGTGGTAATTACCTTGGGTAGTTTGGAGTCGGTCGAAGACGGCAGCGGTAACGCTGACTATTCGCCTTTTGCGATGGCATTCCTGGACGCCCTCAATGCCAACAATGATGTATTAGATAGCACCAAGCTTTTTAACACCGTCCGCCGCCCTGTTAAGTTGAACGCTAATCAAACACCGTAATATTCAGATGTCCGCCGTGCCGGACATGATGGCGGTGATTTCTTGTTTGTACGGCGGAGGTAGGCGAGCGTCATCCCCCCGTCAGACCGCCTTTATCAGCTTTAATACCTATCGCCACTTCGTAAGCTTTGGTTACGTGCTCCGGCTGGCCGGCCTGAAAAATAAACTGGCGCTTTGATCTAACCAGCGGCGAGTCCAGATTTTCAAGCTCCGCCTTGGGGTAGCCGTTGATCATCACTTCCGAGCCAATCAGCGGAAACTTAATACATTCGTTGACTTTTTCATCGCGCACGATTGCCTTCGGGTCATCACCGTTTTCAATCGCTTTGATATCGTCCAGAAAGCGTTTTCGGATCATGGCGATACCACGGTCACTGCGGCCTAGTTGTTCCTGGGTACGATCAGATCTGGCACCCTGCCCAACCCAGGCGACAAAATCCTGATTCATCACATGGGAGGTGATCCAGCGGCCGGTTTCCTCGTCAACCAATGGGCCATACCAATGCGGAATGCTTTCCTGGACATAAGGTTCCATCTCGTTCGGCACCCGATTAAAGAACCAGCCCACACTCAACGTGGTGTCATCATCAACCGGCACCCGCCACTCGAAATGATCACCGGTGTAGAGCGCGTTTGGCCACAAGCAATGACGGCCAATTGTCCACAGAGGATTTTTCTTGTCGGTATCCTCCCGTACGCGTTTGTAGCTGATGCCATATTCGAATTCTTCAAACGCCACTTCCAGATGAGTTGGCACATAATCGGAGCCGTCTTCTTTCAAGCGCTTAGTCCAGTTGGCATGCATCCATTCGAAATGCACCGGATCACAGGAATTTTCCTGGCATTGGAACCAATTGCAGGGAATTTCAGTAAAAACGATTTGAACAAATCCGTTTTGCCAAGAGAACGGCTCCCAATTCGGCACCAGCGGCATGGGATCAGGACCGAGAT
This sequence comes from uncultured Rhodospirillaceae bacterium, assembly GCA_913041095.1. Taxonomy (GTDB): domain Bacteria; phylum Pseudomonadota; class Alphaproteobacteria; order Rhodospirillales; family UBA2165; genus TMED23. Next base: position 8,985 of record CAJWIB010000005.1, read on the forward strand.
AAGCCCACAATAAGCCGGCTTTTTCCTCAACCGGATAGGCTTTGACGCTGCAGCCGGCCCTTAGTTTTTGCTCGGGATCGACCGTATCTTCGTAAGGCTGGCCGACACAGTCGCCTTTTTCGTCAAAAAGCCAGCCGTGATAATTGCAGCGCAGCCCAGTTTCCTCGACGAACCCATAGGACAGATCAGCATGACGATGCGGGCAATGGCGATCGACTAGACCGAAAGTACCACTGAGGTCCTTGTATAGCACAAGCTCTTCACCCATCAGGCGAACGGGTTTGGTTTCTTTGCCATCAAATTCAGTTACCGCACCGATTGGCATCCAATAACGGCGCAACAGCTCACCCATTGGCGTACCCGCGCCAACGTTCATGAGTAGTTCATTCCTAGATTCTTCAAGCATTTTCACATTCCCTAATTTATTTTTTTATTAGTCTTCCCGGCGTTGAAGTTCATGATATTTAAACTCCATCCGCGCGTCATACAATTTTTTGCCTTGGCGCAGCGCCTCCATGATTTTTTCTTCCGCCGCTTCAATTTCTTCGGCCAGTTCAACGACACGATCTTCATGCTCTTTTGGGATCGCCAATACACCATCGGCGTCACCCAGCAGGAGATCATCAGGCTCCACTCTAGCATCACCGATTGAAACCGGAATATTGATCTGATCCAACTGGACCCGGTCCTTACCAGTACGCATCGACCAGCCGCGGCTGAAAACTGGATAATTTATCTCAATACAGCGGTGGATATCCCGACAATTGCCATCGATCACCGTGCCAGCAACACCGTTTTTTTCGGCTAAAAATGTCAGGATATCACCCCAGACAGTTTTGTCCTGGCGTCCGCCATTATCTATTACAACGACCGCACCGGCAGGCACATCATCAATATAGTCTCCGACCGAGCCGGCAACGACTTCGGCCGGCACCGTCCGCATGGTATAGGCGCGGCCACAGAGCCGGAACTTTACATCAACCGGTTTAATACCAAGACATTGACCAGCTATGCCGAGCCGGTCCATGGCATCACTTACCGTCGAGGTCGATAATTTATTTAAGCGCACTATGATTTCTTCGCCCATTTTATTTACTTACTATCCTTGGTAACTAGCATGTTTTCATAATTCCCACCCATGACATCACTGACCGGCTTGCCGGCCTGAACAGCTGCAGCCATGGCGGCTTCCTTGGCCTGAATTTCTTCTGCTTTATCAAGCACGTCTTCTTCCTGCGCTTGAGGCACAAAAACGACGCCGCTGCCATCGGCCAAGGCCAGATCACCAGGATTGACCACGACACCACCAACATCGATTTGAATATTCCAATCATGCTCAGCAATGCGGCCACGCGCAGTAAACGGGGTCGCCGCCCGGGCAAAGACAGGATAATCAACATCCCGGCTTTCATCAGCATCCCGCGCCGGGCCATCGACAATAGTGCCGGATAATCCTTTAGCCGCGGCTGCCGTCGATAATATGCCACCCCAACCTGCAGCAAAATCAGTGGCGTGATTTTCAACCACAATCACATCACCCGGACGGGCCGCATCAACCGCCGAAGAGCACAAATGCTTTTTCGGAATATCGGGACTGGCTTTACCGAGTTTGACGGTCTGCACACGCCCGGCGATGCGGCGTAAAACCGAGATCGAACTCAATCCCATAACAGTACCTTTTAGCTGCAGCGCATCCAAGGCGTCTGATACGGCACAGCTATCGATCTTACGCAGTCTTTCGACAGCTAAGTCACTCATTGTTTGAACCCTCTTCTTTAAACGTCGAGTTTAAAGACTTGTTTAGCGTTGCCAGAGAATATCATTTCGCGATCAGCATCGGTCAAGAAATCGATCTCATGGAAATAGGGCGCAATATCATCCATTTCGCGGCCGGTCGCCGGATCAATTTTCGAACCAACGCCCGGGCATTCGGCACCAAACAAAGCCCTTTCCGGCCCCACCACCTTAAGCAGCAACTCAATTGCATCTTTGGTATAAAGCACGGTATCAAAATAAAGCTTGTGCATGCCGTCGATAAAGCGATCGCCTTCTTCACGGCGCATCGAGCCAGCCTGAAAGCGGCCAAGCTGATACGGCATGGCGCCGCCACCATGGGAGATAACGATCTTAAGATTCGGGAAGTCTTTGAGCACATTCGAATTGATCAGGCCAAAGACCGCCGTCGTTTCTTCATTGATAAAGCGCAGCGAATAAGGCTCACGTGGTGATCTTGAACCGGTGCCGTGAATATGGGCCGGGATATCCAGCTCACAAAGTTTTTCATAGAGCGGATACCAGTATTGATCACCTAATGCCGGTGGGTGGGTGCCGGTATTTTCATAAGGATCTGGATTGAGTAATGTGCCTTTAAAGCCAAGCTCGTTGACGCATCGCTCTAGCTCCTTAATCGCCATATCAAGCGGCTCACCGGCCGCTGTTGGAATCCCAGCGATGCCGATAAAGCGGTCCGGATAAAGCTGAGTTTCCCGATAGATGATGTTATTGACTTCTTCCTGAAACCACTGCACCAGTTTGGCTTCTTCGCTGTGCATCAATTGGAACGGGCGCGGCGAGATCAACTGCATCTTGGTGCCGACCTTATCAATATAATGCAGATGTGGATGCGGGAAGGCTTCCTTATGCTCTTCGACCGCGTGACGAATTTGCTCGTCGGTAACATTTACTTTACCGCGGCCGTGCGAGCCACGATGCGATAAGATAGATGCTTTGTACGCCCACAATTCAACGGGGGCACTGACATGGGCATGGCAATCAATAATCATTTTATTCACTCCCTGATATATTATAGTAACAATCGCATTGCTTTCAGCATGCGAATATCAATTTAACAACAAATCATTCCATTCGCAGCATCTTCAGCAGTTCCCGAAAACGATACTGCGCGGATACTGAAAAGATGGTCTATCATTAATTTCCGTGCTGCATTACCGTTCTGCGCTTTTATTAAGTTATATAATTGGTGATGTATTTTTTGGGCGTTTTCAGCAATTTCCCGTTTTGCCCGTTGCGCATTTTGCGGCCATACAACATATCGCAAGGCTCTGAACTGGGCAATTAAAGCCCGGTTGCCAGAGGCTTCAACTACCGCCAAGTGGAACCGCTGGCCCGCCTCGGTAAATTCGGCCGGGCTATCAATTACAGTTTCTGCATCGTCTAATAATTCCGCTAGTTCTTCGAGATTTTCACTGCTTCTATGTAATGCCGCTAGTTCAGCGCCAGTGCCTTCAATCGCCACTTGCATGTCGAGAATTTCACTTTTGGTAACGCCAGCAAGTATGAACTGGACAGCCAAAGCATCCGAAAAATAATCGAGATTGCTCTCCGCAATTCGAGCACCGCCACCGGCACCGACACGAATTTCAACTATGCCCATTGTCTCCAGCGTCCGCAGAGCATCGCGAACCGTGATACGGCTGACATCAAATTGAGCGGCGAGATCTTTTTCAGAACCGAGCGAATCACCGGGTTGAAATTTGCCGCTAAACAGTGCTTCGCGAACCTGCATGACGATTTGGTTTGCAACTGAATTAGCACGCACAGGAGCCCAAGATTGGTTTGTTTTCTTCAGTTCTGTATTTCCCATTGCGGAATATTTTTCATTTTCAGTCTATTTTTCTTTTTAAAAAATGATATAACAATTAGAACACTTTGCGACAACTCGTCAACATTGTTATTAATAAATAGACTACAATAATAGAGCGGAAAACATATATTCGCCGTAAGTTAAAACAGGGAACTGAGGATCACCGCAATGGGAACCATTGATATTTCAGGCGCTGAACCAGCGTCACGACGTCGCCGGGAAGGCATGGAATCACCACGGGCCAAAGCTTCCCCTTTTATGAACCGCATGCCGTCATCGGCAAAGCGTATGACCTTTATCCGCCAATCATCGCTGTTCAAACAACGTGAAGCACCGGTTAATCCCAACGTCACTGAAATTGATGACCAAGCCGCCTTGACCGCAGAAATTAAGCGGTTGGCCAAAGACATGGGGGTCGATGCCATCGGTATCGCTGAGTACGTACCGACCGTCCGTTTTGAAGACGCCGAAGAACTTGAACATAATTGGGTCATCGTTTTTGCCATGACGATGGCCTATGATTACATGGTTGATATCGGTCCGAATAGCCAAAATGAAGTTCACCGGGTCTATCACGCGCTTGATGATATCGGTGTCCGGTTGAGCCAGCAGATTGGCGCCTATGGCTATAAAACCCGCACCGAACCCAATATCGCCGACTTCCCGCTGCCCGCTTATGCCTGGCTAGCCGGACTTGGGGAACTGGGCAAGCATGGTTCGCTAATATCGCCAGAACTCGGCTCATCCTTCCGGCTCGGTGCGGTTGCCACCGATATGCCGTTGCTCGTTGATGGGCCCGAGGATTACGGCATCAACGAAGTCTGCACAAATTGCCAAGTCTGCGCCCGCTTTTGCCCTGGCGACGCCATCACCCATGAGAAAAAAACCGTCAATGGTGTCGAGCGCTGGCATGTTGATACGCCTAAATGTGAACCTTACTTTTTCCGCATGCATGGTTGTAAAATTTGTCTATCAGTTTGCCCCTTAAATGCTAAAGGCATGTCGAAAGAAGAATTTAAACCGATGGCGAAAGTTATTCGCGAAACCGGTGATGCCAAAGGTATGTTAGCTTTAATTAAAGAGCGCACCGGCATTGATTACGAAGCCATGGAGTACAATCCGGAGGATGAAGGCAGACCGAGAGTCGAAACCGATTAATAAAAGAGAATAGTGTGGCCAAATTTTTACTACATCGTCTTTATATAGCGATCCTGGTGGCAATCACGGTTTCGGTCATCGCCTTTGGTTTGTTACGCTTATCAGGTGATTTGGCTGCCGAGCTTGCCGGCGAAGATGCCTCGGAAGAAGAAATTGCGCTCACCGCTAAACAATATGGCTTGGACCGGCCTTTATATATCCAATATTTCGATTGGGCGGGCGGTGCTTTAACCGGTGATCTTGGGCGCTCATTGTTTACCAATGAGCCAGTTGTCGAAATGATTTTTGAGCGTATTGGCGTGACGGTGAAGCTGGCGCTTTACGCAATTTTTGTATCTCTAGTCGTTGCCATCCCTTTGGGGGTGATGGCTTCCGTTAGACCGAACACCCTGATAGATAGATTTTCGCTTGGCATTGCGGTGTTCGGCCAAGCCATTCCAAATTTCTATTTTGCGCTGCTTTTGATTCTGCTCTTTGGGGTTAAATTGCGGTGGCTGCCGATTTCCGGCAATGACAGTTTCGCCCATTTTATTTTGCCTGCCTTTACGCTCGGTCTTGGCGCCATGCCGCAGTTTATGCGCCTGACCCGGAGCGGTATGCTCGATGTACTCGATTCAGATTTTATCAGAACCGCCCGGGCCAAAGGACTAAATCCCAGGCGTGTGTTGTTTAAGCATGCGCTGCGCAATGCCGTTCTGCCAATTGTTTCCTTGATGGCGGTGGTGCTGGGTTTCCTGCTTGGCGGTACGGTTATTATTGAATCGATTTTCGCCCTTAACGGCGTCGGCTTCCTGGCTTTTGAATCAATCATGCGTCAGGATTTCCCCGTCGTTCAATCCATTGTCTTTATTCTTTCACTTTCTTACATCGTGCTCACGCTGCTGTCAGATTTGATCAATGCCCAGCTCGATCCCAGAATTAGATTAGGTTAGGTCGACTTATTATGCCGGATGCAATTCAATCAAGAGATATTGAAGATCAAGTCGACGAATTTGAAGTTGCCGTACCGTCACCACCGGAGCTGATGAAGCGCCGGGCCAAATCACATCGCGGATTTATTATCGGCGGCAGCGTGGTTATCTTTTTCTTGCTCGTTGCTGTATTTGCGCCTGTGCTGGCACCTTTTGACCCTTACGACCAAGATCTGACCAGACGCTTGATCCCGCCGGTATGGGATGCTGCCAAGGGTACCTGGGAGCATCCGTTTGGCACCGACGCCTTGGGCCGCGACTATTTGACTCGGCTGATGTACGGCGCCCAAATATCATTAATGATCGGTTTTTTTGCCGCCGCCGTATCAGCCATTGTTGGCTCCTGCATTGGCATGATTGGCGGCTATTTTGGTGGCCGGATAGATAATTTCGTCATGTATTTGATCAATGTGAAGCTGGCCTTGCCGGGCCTGTTAGTTGCCCTATCTTTAGTGTCAGTGTTTGGCGGATCGATCCTAGCGTTGATATTGATTCTATCTTTTCTGTTCTGGGACCGTTATGCGGTGGTCACCCGTAGCGTCACCCAACAAATACGGGTCAATGATTACATTACCGCGGCGCAAGCTCTGGGCACCAGCCGAACCCGCATTATCATTAGCGAAGTATTACCCAACGTGATGAACCAAATTATTGTCATTGCTAGTTTGGAAATGGCTGTTGCGATCATCGTTGAAGCTGCTTTGTCTTTCTTAGGACTTGGCGTACAACCGCCTACACCTTCCTGGGGACTACTGTTATCGGAAGGCCGCTCCTATATGTTCTTTATGCCCTATCTCATCAACTTCCCCGGCCTGGCCATTTTCTTCCTGGTGATTTCAATCAATATGATGGGTGACGGTATTCGAGACATTACCGCGCCCGAGGGCCGCAACTAGTGTCATCAGATACCGTCTTAGAAGTCGAGAATTTATCGGTTGATATTGCCGTGCCAGCTGGAACGCTGCATGCGGTGTCTAATGTAAATTTGCAGGTCGACAAAGGTGAAACCCTTTGCATTGTCGGCGAGTCAGGCTGTGGTAAATCAATCACCTCCCTGGCAATCATGAATTTGCTGCCGCGTAAAGCCACCCTGGCAGCCGATAAGTTAGCGCTTGAAGATCGTGATCTGCTGTCTTTATCGGAAGCTCAATTTGCGACACTTCGAGGCGACCGTATCGGTATGATCTTTCAAGATCCAATGACGTCCCTTAATCCGGTATTCCGCATCGGTGACCAGTTAGAGGAAGTCTATATCCAGCACGGTAAGGGTGGCCGCAAAGAAGCCCGCGAGCGAGCCGAGTTTTTGCTCGAAAAGGTCGGTATTGTTGCCCCGACCGAGCGCCTATCCCAATACCCTCATCAATTGTCCGGCGGCTTGCGCCAGCGTATGATGATTGCCATGACGCTGATGTGCGATCCAGCCCTGATCATTGCCGATGAGCCGACGACGGCGCTTGATGTGACGATGCAGGCGCAAACGCTCAATCTCTTACGCTCCCTGCAAAAAGAATTTAAAGCCGGGCTTATTTTGATTACCCATGATCTCGGCGTCGTTGCGCGTATGGCCGACCGGGTGATGGTAATGTATGCCGGGCGGGCGGTTGAAACGGGTTCTGCAGAGGAAGTTTTTGATATGCCAACCCATCCCTATACCCAAGGATTGATCGACTGCATCCCGGTGCCAGGCCGGACTGAACCCGGCTCTAAACTCGGGTCGATTCGTGGCATTGTGCCAGCTTTGGTTGGCGACCTAGATGGCTGCATGTTTAGAAACCGCTGTGATCTTGTCAGTGACGCCTGCCGCTCCGGTGATATCGGGCTTATTGAAATCAGCGCCGGGCGCGCTTATCGCTGCCACTTGAGCTCGGATGAAAGCAAAATCAAGACAAGCGTTGAGGGAGCGGTCTAATCATGAACCAGCTCATGGGCCAATTTAGCCATCCCGATAGCGACGCTGTTCCGGCACTGGAATGCCGCAATGTCGGCCGCACCTTTATGATCAAGAAAGGCATATTTGCCGAAAAACAGCCCCTTAAAGCGGTTCAGGACGTTAGCCTTCAGGTTAATCGCGGCGAGGTGCTGGCAATTGTCGGTGAGTCTGGTTGCGGCAAAACAACATTGGCTAAAATGCTGCTCGGATTATTGGAACCAACCACTGGAGAAATCCTATTGGATGGCGAGCCGATCAACTCGGTCAGCATTAAGGATATAGCGAGAAAGGTCCAACCGGTTTTCCAAGACCCCTATTCTTCACTCAACCCCCGTAAAACCATTGAGCAGATTATCTCGCTGCCATTAAAAGTGCATGAAATCGGTTCCCAAGCGAGCCGCCGGGCCCGGGTCGAAGAATATATGCGGTTGGTTGGGTTACCCAAACGTCTGATCCATTCCTACCCGAACCAATTGTCGGGTGGTCAGCGACAACGTGTGGCGATCGCGCGGGCGCTGATAATGGAACCAAAAATCATCGTCTGTGACGAACCAACTTCAGCGCTGGATGTTTCCGTGCAGGCTCATATCTTGAATTTGCTACAGGATTTACGGGAAGAGCTTAATCTCACTTACGCCTTTATCAGCCATGATTTGGCGGTTGTTGAGCATCTCGCCGATTGGGTTGCGGTGATGTATCTCGGCCGTTTAATTGAATTCGGCAAAGCCGTGAATATCTTCAATGATCCTAAGCACCCTTACACACGGGCGCTATTAGATTCTGTTCTCACCCCAGATGCCAGCCTTGGCCTGCCCGAGATCACTCTTGGCCGCGGCCTGCCCAACCCACTGACGCCACCGAGCGGGTGTTATTTCCACCCGCGCTGCCCGGAAGCAAGTGATCAATGCAGCGCCGAACAGCCAGCCCTCATCAAAAACGAAAACCGCCTGATCGAGTGTCATCTCTATGGATAAAAAAAGGGCCGCTCCAAAGAACGGCCCGAGAAAGATAGGTCATTCGATTGATATCATTTCCAACTCATGTGATTGAGCGCCGCACCATAGGGCGACAACGATCCCTGTTCGATTACCAAATCTTTGGTATGAACAAAGGATGTTGGCAGAGTTGAGATCGGCATGATGTAGTTCTTTTCATTCACCCGGTCATAGGCTTTCTTATAAACCGCCCGGCGTTTTGCTTCATCGAGTATGGCGCCGCCTTTAATCCGCGCTTTATTGATGATTTCATCATGCCAATAGTTACGTGGGCTCCATTTGCCCTTACGGCCTTTGGCGAAGAACACGTTTAAGGTCGAAGATGCATCCGGCAGACCTCCAGAACTCCACAGGCTCACTAGAATTTCGAATTTACCCTGGCGTTGCTGTTTCCGGTAAACACCGAAACTCACAGGATTGACTTTGCCACGAATGCCTACTTTGCGCAGTTCACCGGCAACCGCAACAGCAATTGGGCCGGCTGAACCAAGTGCTGTAATATTGACATCGAAGCCATTCGGATAACCTGCTTCGGCCAAAAGCTTTTTGGCTCCGGCCCGGTCAAAAGCTGGCGGTTTGGTGCTGAAATCACAACCTTTTTGGACGCGCAAACACATCGAATCCAAGGTCTGCACTTTATCGCCGCCCGCCAGCACAGCCCGGGCGACAGCCAAACGATCAAATGACATGGAGATCGCTTTGCGAACACGTTGATCAGACAACATTTTTTTGCCGGAGCGATTTACTGAATCCATCGACAGATAAGTGTAGAGCAATCCTGTGGTCGCAGTCGCAGCAAGTGCAGGGTTTGATTTAAGGGAATCAACTTGGTCTTTTGGTACGCTTCTCATCAAATCAATGCCGCCCGTAAGTAACTGAGCCATCTGGGTTTGAGTGTCTGGGATGGATTTCGCGATGATGGTTTTGATCTTCGGTTTAGGCTTCCAAGTGCCGCCATGTTTATAATCTTCATTGCGCACCATGATGATGCCTTTATTGGGATCAACCTGGGTTACTTTAAGGGGACCGGTGCCAATCGGATGACGGCCAAAAGTGGCTTTAGATTTTAGTTTGCTGTGTGTATCCGAGGGATAAATCAAGATTGATTTGGCCAGGCGCATCAGGCCAACAGCTGACGGACGTTTGGTCGAGATGCGTACCTTGTACTTGCTCAGTTTCTCAACTTTGGAAATCCAGATATAGTTGGTTTTAAAGCGAATACGAGTTTTCGGATTGATCAGCCAATTGATTGTATAGACAACGTCATCCGCATCAAACTCCGAGCCATCATGAAATTTAACATCATCGCGTAGATTGAATTCCATGACTGTCGGGCTGATGCGTTTCCAGGATTTCGCCAGCAAAGGATGAAACTTGCCGGTGAAATCATCAAAGAACACCAAGCCATCGTAAACAATCCGCGCCGTCAGCGCGATTTCCGGTTTGGGATCAAAAACGAGATCAACCTTTGAAATGGGATCGGTAAAAGCGATGCGTAACGTATCTTTGGATTTTTGCGCTAAAGCGTTTCCTGAAAAGGCTACAGATACGGCCAATATTGACGCCAGAATTGCTGATTTAAGCAGATAAAATTTAGACATTTCAACCTCCACTGTTCTCTAAATTATTTAATTTTTTAATTAAAAACACTATATCAGGTTCATTTTTTATTTGAAGACTTTATGCACGCGAATTGTTTGAGCAAAATATACAAATTTCATAATACGGAATGCGTATTTCGGAACGATATCCGGCGAAATTCAAGTTATTGCTGCTTCCAATTGCGCAGCCTGCGCGCGCATTGGCTTGACGGCAAAAACGAGAATACCAAGCGCCACGATAGCGCCACCGATGATTGGCCACCGTAGGCCGATAATCTCTCCCAACATGCCGAGACTCAGAGACCCAACCGCCATGCCACCGACGACCAGTGACATAATTAGGCTAATCACCCGCCCACGGAGATGTGGCTCTACCTTATGCTGGATAAGACTTTGACCGCACACCGCGGCACCAACCAACGTCAAGGCGCCAAAGAACAGGCAGATTTGACCGAATAAGAAATGGCTCGTGGTGGCAAATAATATGAGTGAAATGGAAGAAACGCCCAGCCCAATGAGAAGGATATTTGTCAGACCTTGTGTTTTACCGCGCAGTGCCAGTAAAAAAGACCCCGAGAATGCGCCAAGCCCAGAGGCAGCGATCAGCAATGACAAGCCATCCACCGAGCGATTAAAAATGACATCTGCATAGCCCGGCAGCAACTCCATATAGGGCCGCAACAGTAAAGCGCCACAGATATTCAGAATAGCTACCCATTTCAAAGCCGGGTGACGGACGAGATATAGCAATCCCGTCATAATATCATTGAGCAAAGTGGAGCGCTGAACGGTCTCATTTGCAGCGGATTTGACCGTTGGTGTTATATAAACAAACAGCAGTGCGACGAAAAAATATATCGTTGTAAACACGTAGACGAAAAAACTTGCAGCAATGCCGGCCTCAACCACCATGTACCCCCCAATAATCGGACCGATAAAACTACCGACATGAAAGGTCGATATATTGAGCGCAACGGCAGCTGAGAGTTCTTTCCTATCCACCAAATCAGGCACCATTGCGTGACGGGCAGGAAAATCAAAGGACATAATGCTGCCCAGCAAGGTCGTGGAGACAAACAGAACATGGATCGTCATCAATTCGGCGGCAATTAGATAGGCCATTATAAAAGTAATAATACTGGACAACACCATAGAAGACATGGCGACCCGCTTATGGCCAATTCGATCAGACAGCGCCCCAGCGATCGGACCAAAAACCAATGTCGGTATAAGCGAGGCAAACCCAATAATCCCTAACCAGGCCGGTGAGTTGGTAATCTCCCAGGTGTACCAACCGAGCGTCACTCGGAACATCCAGAAACCAATGGTTGATATTACGAGGCCAAACCAATAACGGCGAAAATTGCGATTACGTAAGGCGCGGTCAACGCCGCCGAAGGATTTTAGTGCGGCCAAAAGAAAGTCCTTTAGGTTAGGCTAATCAGCCAGCAAGTAACTGGTTAACCTGGTCTTCGACAATGGTGCCCTTAAAGAACTCTGGATTTTGCCGCGTGTAAAGCCCTACCGGATGGGTGAACATAAAATCTTCGAAATCCTGATTCGTGAACAGTTCTTTTTCAACATTTTTATATGCATCCGGCACACAATGGCGGATGTCTACAACATCCCAGTGACCAATATCAGAGCCAAAAAACGCCTTAAGCCTGGCTCCATAATGATTTATCTTAGTGTTGAAAGCGATGGCGTTCATGGCGTCATCCGCTTCACAACCAAAATAGAATGGTTCAACAAAAAGTTCTCGAATATCTTCTTTCTTAGTAATTTCGCAACGGCGGAATTCATCAAGTTCAACATCACTGCCAACATCTCCACCCATCTGGCTGGTTTTACGCTCAACTAAAAGAGCGTCAGCGGTAATAATACCATCACCATATTTTTCGGCCATTTCCCAGATAAGATCGGTATCAAGTTTAGCCGGATCCAGATTTTCGATCATGAATTTATAATTCCGCTTTTCCCAATGCTCGAACAGATCATTGTAGAGCTGTACCGCCCAACCAACGCCACCTTCGAGGAAGGCAAAATTCAGCTCGGGAAAACGTCGGGTAACGCCGCCCATAAATATTGAGCGGCAGAAATAATCGCCCGCTGTTGAAAAGCCACCGAGATGGTTAAAGACAAAATTTGAAGGCGAGGAATGTCGTCCGCCGCCGCCTCGGGCCGCCGTGTGACAGCCAACCGGGATTTTAAGATCAATGCAGCGCTGCCAGACCGGGTCATAATCATGCAAGGCATCTAGCGCCACTGGATAAACCCGTTCAGTATATTTGCCAAGCTCCGATGCCTGTTTGGCGATCTCCGGTACAGCGAGACGAACTTCGGTACCAAACGTCGCCGCTTTGAAGCCGAGCTCGTTGACCGCGAAATCCAACTCGGCCAAGGCTTCTGCAGGGCTAAACATCGGTATAACCGCGTTTGGGATAAGCCTATCACTGACTTCCGAAAAAATATCAGCCAGCAGCATATTCAAAGCGCGGTGACCAATTTGGCGGACTTCATCATCACGTACATGCATCAAGGGCAGGCAGGCGGTTGAATAAACTATGCCGACATCAATACCCGCTTCATCAAGCCGTTCCCGGTACAGTTTCGGCAGCATCGCTGTCGCCCGGTCCAGTGAATGGGGGCCAGAGGGCTGACCCCAGAATATCGGCTGCACATCCTGATATTTCCATGGGTGATCCATATTTTCATAACGCAGAGCCATCTCCGGCCCGCCAATTTTTTTGACGTAATCGAGTATTGTCTGGTTTGCTTCGAGCACGTGGCCGTCGCCATCAACAATTGGATGGCTGACTTTTGCCCGCACACCGGCGGCATCAAGACTATTTGAACCTGGCATTTATGATCTTCCTCCCCGGTAACGAGCTGTCACGACTGGATCGGTAAAGGGGCCAATAGTGCAATCAAACAGATTTAAAAATTGGCTTTTACTCATTGCTAGTGCGTTCTATATTTCACCCATTATAGCGGCATGATATTTAGAATAATGTAATAGAATCAAGTAGAAATATCTATTTTTTAATTGATTTTAAAAAGTTGGAATAAAATGAACATAACAGCAGACCTCCTCGGGCGGCAGGCGGCAGAAATTCTCAAATCCTGGCAAATGCCGGGGAAATATATCGGCACAGTCGTCGAAGTGATGATCGACACTGATCTTCGTGGCATCGATTCACATGGTGTTGGCATGTTGTCCGGCTATCAAATGATGCGCGGACTAGGGCGCATCAAGATGGATGGTGACATAAGCGTCGTCAGAGACCTGCCTTCGATGGCGCTGGTTGATGGTGGGCATGGTTTAGGCCACCCGGTCGGTGTTTTTGCCACCGATTTGGTAATCGAAAAATGCGCGGAGACCGGTATCAGCGCCGTTGCCGTTAGAAACTCCAATCATTATGGTGCGGCCGGTTTTTATGCGCGGCGCATTGTCGAGAAAGGATTTATCGGCATTTCCATGACCGGTACGCCGGGTGCCGGGATTGTGCCAACTTTTGGCAAACAGGCGATGCTCGGCACCAATCCCATCGCCTTCGCCGCACCAGCTAAACGAAACCCGCCCTTTGTTCTCGATATGGCGACCAGCACAGTGGCAATTGGTAAAATCTCAATCGCCAAACGCCTGGGCATGCCGATTCCGGAAGGCTGGGCTTTGGATGAAAATGGTAATCCGGTCACCGATTCAGTTGCAGCACGGGAAACCCGCCTACTAACGCCACTCGGTGGTTCCCGCGAACAGGGCAGCCACAAGGGTTATGGCTTGGCGGCCATGATCGACATACTTTGTAGCACGCTGAGCGGCGCCATTATCCCGGGCGTCGAAAACCACCAAAGGCGCGAGCTGGCTGAAGGTAATGTCGGACATTTTTTTCTCGCCATCGATCCCGAAGCGCTCAGGGATAACGGCGAGTTTGAAGATGATCTCGATGAGCTGATCGATGCACTACACGAAACACCAGCCGTAGATCTGGATCAGCCCGTGCTAGTTGCCGGTGATCCGGAATTGGCGGTTTATAAAGATCGCATCGCTAACGGCATCCCTGTTCCCGACGGGTTATTCGATGAAATTAGAAAAGTTGCCCTCGACAGCAATGCGCCATTCATATTGGATCAAGACGACACATAAGGTTCATTAATCACAAATTACTTAGGCCGCTTTTTCAGCATAATCGGGCGGCCCCGTTTATCGGTCATTTGCCAACCATCTTCGCTGCGCACCATTTTGTCTTGATAGAGGAAAATAACCCCAGGCCCGTCAAGTGGCGCCGGTCCTTCAAGTTTTTCATCAGAATTGTGGCGATAGATGGTGATATATTCTGATGTGCTGGCGCTGTTCTCGTCCTCAATCGTCACTTGAACGTTCGTCACAATATGACGAATTACTAGATTCTCACCACGCTCTTCCATCGCTGCCATGATTGCGTCGCGGCCCTGCAATTCGTTGCCTTGACGTTTCCACACCCCATCGGGGGTAAAACAATTCACCAGATCGTCATAGCGGCGCGCATCAAGCGAACAGTAAAATTTGTTAACGACTTGGGCGCAATCCCACTCGATTGCGCGTTCCTGATCTCTATTCATTGGTAAAACTCCCAGTTCTTATTTTAAGTCCAAGTGGAAAACGCCATTGCATTACCGGTGCCTGCATCGGTCCGGTAGCAAGGCACATAATCAAGCAAATTAAACTTCAATTCGGTTTCCGCGATAATGCCTGCCGTAACGATCCAGTTTTTTGTTTCAGACGTGCCGGACTGCATCAATTTTTCTGGCTCGGAAGTCAGTGCAGCCACATCACCCGAATTAAACGCCTCAATGATGCGGTTATCAAATTCTTCATCGATAACAAAATGACTAAGACCACCTGATGCCGCAACAGCCACAGTTTTATAGCTGTTCCAAGATTTGATCGCCCGGCCAATCGTCCGGCCAAACTCATAACACCGCTTGGACGTCGCCTGATTAGGCGGAAAAAAAGTATTGATCAAAATGGGCACCAGCGCCGGCGGTTGATCACTGACGATCTTTTCATAAATATAACCAAAGGCGTGTCCCATACCGAGCGGACCTTTGGGGCCTATCGGCGGTGTAGCGGAAGCCGTCACATCAAATTCGTTCTCAATCACTTGGGCAATAATATGATCGGCAAGGTCCGGTTCACACTTGAAAACAATATCTTCGTCGGGACTGTTGGCGCGCATAACATAGCCAATTCCGGGCGGCGCTTTTTTAGCTTTCTCTTCATCAAAGGCAGTGTTAGCGACCTCGTCACCATGATAGATGGTAAAGGTTGGCTGGATGTTATCTTGAAACCATTCATGCTGGTCATCACCAACAACCAACAGTACATCGGGGTCAACTTCGGCTAATTTTTCTTTGATCACTGCGACTTGATTTTGACAGCGGTCATAACGTTCTGTCCTAACCTCCAGCGTGTTTTGTTCGGCGAGGTTTTCACCTTTGCGTAATTCATAGAGCTCGTCAAAAGTATAAAACTCACCTTTAAACGGATGCGCGGGATTTTGTCGGTCAGCATCACCGCGCAAATCCCATTTATCTGGCGGGGTTGATAACAGCGGCCCATGCGCTGTGCCAAAGCCAAATACGATATTAGCCACTTACTTCTCCATGTTTCCTGTTATTTTTAGTTACGGCTTAACCTAGTTGTTCAAAGTGTGATCGATAAAATCGATAATGTCCGGACCGATGCCGTTGTCTCCAGTGCCTATGGAATAGACTTGCGAGACATGATTGTGGCCGCGCATTTGTTTATAACGCGGCACCTTATCAAATTTTTCCGCGATTTCGGCGAGCAGCATAATGCCGAAACACTCCCACGCGATAGGGTCAAATTCTGCATTAGACATCATCACCGGCGTATCACCATAATCAACATTTCCCAATGTCGCCATCTCAAGATATTTTTCAGACGGCTCACCAAAATAGGCTAACTGATTGGGGGCTGCGTTTTCAGGGTTATTGCCATAGACGCCAGACATTAAAATTGCACCGGCGCAACCGGGCCCGTTATTATCCGGGTGCTGGGATTTACGAAAAACATAAGTCGAGACGTGATTGGCACCAGCCGATTGACCGAGTAGAAAAATTTTCTCAGGATCACCACCATATTCGGTGATATTTTCCCGCGCCCAAGCTAACGCCGCTCTGACATCCTCGGCACCGTCAGGCCATTTGGCCTCAGGCGCCAGCCGATATGTCGCATTAATACCAATCATACCGTTGCGGACAAAAAAATTGGCGACATTGCCATGCAGCACCTCACCGGCAATATTCTTGTGGCCGCGCACATAGCCGCCACCATGAAAGAAGATTACCGTAGTCGCTTCAGATACCTCTTCATCTGCGACATGGACATCCAGTAAATTAC